>JBCCUO010000472.1:0-4180 GCA_039196805.1 Planctomycetota bacterium
GCGGCTGGCGCATGGCGTACCCACTGAGATCGCCGTGTTGGCCGGTGGCAAGAATTTGAATCGCCAACTCAGGCAGTTGGAAAACGGTGTTCAGTTTGTCGTTGGAACACCCGGCCGCTTGCATGATCACTTGCAACGCGGATCGCTTCGAACCGACAACGTGTGGTGCGTGGTCCTGGATGAGGCGGACCGAATGCTGGACATCGGATTTCGACCGCAGATCGAACGGATCATTCGTCGTTGCCCACGAAACCGGCAGACGCTACTGCTTTCAGCGACGCTACCCCCGTCCGTTCAGCGTTTGGCCGAGTCTTATATGGTTCGCCCGAAGGTGATTGACTGCAGCAAAGATGCGATGTCGGTTGAAACGATTGAGCAGCGTTACTTCACCGTGACCGACGACCGCAAAGAGGAGTTGCTGGAACGGCTACTGCGACGTGAATCACCCGACCAAGCCATCGTCTTTTGCCGTACCAAACGCCGCACCGACCGACTTTACCGTCGTTTGAGCCACCACTTTGATCACTGCGGCAGCATGCACGGGGATATGCAGCAGCGAGAGCGGGATCGCGTCTTGAAAGAGCTGCGAGAGGGCCGGCTGAAGATCTTGGTGGCCACGGATGTTGTCGGACGTGGAATCGATATCCGAACAATCTCACACATCATCAATTTCGATGTGCCTCAAGACTGCGACGACTATGTCCATCGCGTGGGCAGGACGGGACGCATGGGACGCGAGGGTATTGCGTTCACCTTCATTGTTCCCGGCGAAGGGGATTTTTTGACGTCGATTGAACAGCGCATCAATCAACAACTGGGTCGCGATAGCATCGATGGCTTTGAGTCGGTGCCGCCCAAACCGGAACCCGCCGTGAGTGAAGAGAAGCCCACGTCATCCAGCAAGCTGAATCCGATGTTCCGCAAACGAACCCGTCGACGTTTGTAGCCGCTAAGGACGACTGACGTCGACTTGATTGACCACGCGACGACCACCAGCAACCGGTAGAACCGCTTCTTGAGCCAGTTGCTTGTGGTAGAAGCTGTTGACGCGGCCGCTGAGTAACAGCTGGTCTTCCTTCTCGTCGACGCGAAGGTAACGCAGTTCAGTGACCGCGCTATTCGCCAGAATCTCGGTCGCGGCATCCGCCGCTTCCTGGTTGCAGGTCCCGTGCATTTCTCACCATCCTTTCGTTGGCCCGAATCGATTCGCGTGCGCGCCGCACCCATTGTACAACTATTCCCCATTGTTTCGGGAACCGCCTTGTAAGTCTGCGTCAATTTTTTTTTGCCTCCGACTCGCAGCCGGATCACTGCTCAGATCGTGACACAAGGTGTCACGCTGGAAACCCGAAAATGCAGCGCGTTCGGTCCGTTGCCAGATTGGCTCAAGTGGTTGACACCTGATCAGAGCGGGATCGGGGAATCATGACCCGACACCTAGGCTCGCGCGTCGTGTCCGGATCGTGCATGCGGCGCCGCTCTGGAAAACCAGAGGCCACAGATTGGTTGTGACCGATGCAATCCGACGCGGGATGTGCTTAGGGGCGGTGAGTCTCCTGCCGAGGTGACTCACCCACTTTGACACCCCCCACTGGCAACGTAGGAATGATCGCTAGGGTGTTCCTTCCCGTCCGCTCCCGCCAACACGCTTGGTCCTTTGATGATCATTGATGCTCTGATCGCCCTCGCCTGCGCCGGCTTCGGAATGGTTTTCGGTTGGTTGGGCTGCGCCACGTATCGTACGGTTCCGCCCAAGGATCGGCGGTCCAAAACGTCAGCGGACGGCCAGCCGCTTGGGCAAGAGATGGACCCATCGCCGGAGGTGATCAGCGAGGTCGCGGACAAGCTGAGATCGTTTGCCGGTGCCTTGGCGGTCAATGTCGACGATCATCAATCGCGAGTTCAAGCGGTCAATGACAGCCTCAACGAGTCGGATCACCAGCTGTCGCCCGAAGAGATCCTGGGCGCGGTCAACCAGTTGGTGGCAGCCAACGAAGGCATGCAGGCCCAGTTGCAGTCGGCGCAGGCTCAGATTCACGAGCAGGCGTTGCAACTGGAATCGGCGGAGAAGCAAGCCGCCACCGACGCACTCACTCGGATAGCCAACCGCCGTTGCTTGGACGATCACCTGGCTGCGCGCTTCTCGATGGGGCATGAAGAAGCCGGATCGCTGGCCTTGTTTGACGTCGATCATTTCAAGCAATTCAACGACGTGCATGGGCACCGTGCCGGTGATGAGGTGCTGCGTGTGGTGGCCAGCATCTTGAACGTCAAACTGCAATCCTACGGACTGGTCGCCCGTTACGGCGGTGAGGAATTCGCCGTCGTGCTTGACGGCGTGCCGATCAAGGAATCGCGAAAGCTGGTCGAAATAGCTCGGCAAGCCGTGGCAGCTCGCCAGATCAGTTTCGAAGGCAAACAGCTCAAAGTGACGATGTGCGCCGGCATTGCTGAGCTAAGCGAAGACGAAAGTCTTCAGCAATGGATCCAGCGTAGCGACGACGGATTGTATGCGTCGAAGGAAGCGGGGCGGGACTGTGCCCACTGGATGAAGAAACACAAGCCGGTTCTGGTTGGTGGCGCGATGGCGAAAGCTGCGCGGGGCAAGGCAGCAGTCGCAACCAAGGCGTCAGGCAAGTCTGGTTCGTCTGACGTCAGCCAAGCGGCCTCCGCCAAGGTCGCGGACCCAAAGATGACCGCCGATCGATCGATCGACCGCGAGGCTGCGACGTCACAAACGGGCGATGCCCAGAGCTCAGGTAGTTCGGCACGGCCCGTCGCCAGCGGTAACGTCCCTCCGACCGAGGGAACGCGCCGACGACGCAGCGCGGGTGAGCAAGACGATGCTCAAGTGATTGCCGCGCGAAACCCTTCCGAGGATGATCTGCCGCAACGTCCCAACCCACGTGCGTTTGCCTACCTGCCTGACGTCGAATCGCTCAACGACGCCTTCGTTGATTTGCATAAGCGGACATCGTCTGTGTCTATCCAGCTGTGCGTCCTTGCCGTGCGTTTCAACGCGGAGCCCAACGCACCTGCCATGCGACAGCTGCTTCAATACGTTCGTGGGGGAACAACACGGCTGGACAAGGTTGGTTGCTTTGACGATCAAACTCTGCTGCTCTTGATTCCTTGCAAGGACGTCAAGATGGCAACCGAGCGTGGTGAATCGATCTGCCAGTCAGCTGAGGCATTCACGAACGGGCAAGACCTTCAGGAAGCCCGCGCCGTGACGGTGGGGATTGCGATTGCGTCTGATTCAGAGACGCTCCCAACGCTGGCTCGACAGGCTTCCAAATTGGCCGTGGCTGCGTCAAAAAGCGGAGACTTGATCCAGGTTTATCGACGCGACGCGGTCTTGACTCCATAGCGGTCAGCGGTCCGGAAACGAAGCTCAAAACCAAACCTTGAGGAAAAATCGGGACTTCGTTCAATCCGCCTTGACCTCGCAAAAACGTTGCCCGTATCTTCCGCCTATCGCTGACGCGGACAACCGTCCGAGGCAGCGTCGTCAGTCACGAAGACGGTCCTGCATTGGCAATTCAAACTTGGATTCGCTGCGGACAGCTTGGGTGATCCATCACATGGATGGATGGCTTCACGCAAGAGTCAGAGAGACGGGCATCGTTCGACCAGTCGACGCAAGGATGCGAATGACGAAGTCGAACACCAATCCACCGGCTCCCGGAACCGAGCGCGTTGTCCTCCGCCCCCCTAGGACCACGTACTTTCCGGGAGCTTTTTTTATGCGCTGACGTCAGCTTCGCCGTCCGATGATTCCGATTCGGTATCAGCAACGAATCGATACCCGGCGTCGCGGATCGTCAGCAGATGAATTGGGCTGCTTGCATTGGGTTCGACCACCTTGCGGACACGCGCGATCGTTTGGTCGACAGCCCGGGTCTGCAGGTTGCCTGAGATTTCCCAGACCTCGGACAAAAGCTCCGCACGGCTGATCACACGGTTCTGATTCTCCAAGAAGTAACGAAGTAACCGCAGTTCCTTGGGCGTCAAGCGTACGGCTCGGCCGTTGACCAGGACTTCGTGGGTCTCGAAGTTGACCGAGACGTTTCCGAACGAACACGACTCGATCGACGGACGCTTCTTTTTGTGGTTCTGCTCGCGATGATTGTGGCCGGCAGTTTGCAGCAAGTTCTTGATCCGGCTGAGCAACTCGTCC
>JBCCUO010000473.1:0-4176 GCA_039196805.1 Planctomycetota bacterium
GACCAATCGAGTCAAAAACAGCCGCGACCCTTGTGGGGCCAATGGGCGTCCCTATACTCCGCCGCATCAATCTGAGCTTCCAAGCCGTAAAGGATGACCCAGGTCACCCAGAAAGCCCAGCGGTTACAGATTGACGCACTTCGAAACCGGCTCGCTCGCGGGCGGAGTCGAGTGCCGTTTGTCCTCGACGACGTTTCCCTTTGCCAGTGGTCGGCTCGGAGGAGCCCAGGAGTCTGGCCTGTGGAAATGGTCTGAATGGAGCATCGGATAGATGTCGAGGGTTATCCCTATCCAGACGTCACCGTCCGCACGAAAGAGGGGACTGCGTTCGATCGCAGGCCACTGCGGGCGGCCCAAACTATCGAATCGAATCGATTGGGCAGTGGACGCTCACCCTTCAGGAAAAGGTGCTTCGTATGTTGTCTCTGTTGTTGGCGGCGCTCGTCGCTTTTGGCACGACCCAAGACACTGATGACCACAATTACACGTTGGCTTACAAGAAGTCCGTTGAAGAAGAAAAACCGCTGATGGTCGTCGTGGGTGCCGAGTGGTGCCCCGCCTGCAAGGTGTTGAAAAACACGACCATCAAATCGATGGAACAGAACGGCGAGCTGAACGACGTGAATGTCGCCGTCGTCGACCGCGACGCTCAACCAGAGTTGGCCAAGCAGCTGATGAGCGGTGAAAAGATGATTCCTCAAATCATCCTGTATTCAAAATCGGACAGCGGTCGCTGGACTCGCCGTCGCCTGACTGGCTATCAGCCGGCCCAACCCGTCCGCACGCTGATCCGCCGAGCCGTTCGCATTGGTAGTCGCGGCTAGGCTTCGTCTGAAACCCTCGGCCAAGCGGCGACCGGCGCCGCTTGAGCCGGGCGGGTGAGCTTGGCTTGTCGAAGCGTTCAAGGTAGTGTTTTCGATCCGAACCACACCGCTTCGAGGATTGAATGAGCTTCCCTGAGAAATTGCAGCAGTTGATTCGTGCTGATGAGCCTCTGGCACCGCTGGTCTGGCTGGGGATTGGTGGTCCGGCCCAGTACTTTGCGGAACCGACCAGTGCCGATGAGCTGGCCGCCACCTTTCAAGCAGCGCTTGCCGATTCACTGGCGGTGCGGATCTTGGGCGACGGCAGCAACGTGCTGATTCGTGAAGCGGGATTCGGTGGCCTGGTGATTTCGCTGGCGGCCGCCGAGTTCAGCCAACTGGACGTCGATGAAACGTCATTGACCTGCGGAGCCGGTGCCAAGCTTTCGCACGCGGTCATCAAGGCGGTTGGGGGTGGACTTTCCGGACTGGAACACCTGGTGGGGATTCCAGGAACTGTTGGAGGTGCCGTCGTCGGAAACGCTTCCGCCGGCGGTCGCGACATCGGTTCAGTCGTCCAGGCACTGACCGTGCTGGGGGACGACGGCCAGATTCGCACGCTGACCCAGGATGACGCTGGCTTTGGCCACCGCACGACGGCACTAGGAGGTGACGTGGTGCTGAGCGTGACGTTTCAGCTGGAACAACGAGACGTCACCGACCTGACCAAGCGTCTGCAAAAGCTGTGGATCGCACGAAATTCGCTTCGGCCCACCGACGAAAATCGCATCGCGATGCCCTTTGTCGATCCCGACGGGCAGCCCACCCGCGACTTGATCCAGAATGTTGGACTGTCCGGAATTCGCGAAGGGAATGCCTCGCTGCATGCCCATCACCCCGATTATCTGGTCGCCCACGATGACGCCACCAGCGGCGATTGCCTGAAGCTGATCGAACGGGTTCGCGAACAGGTGCTGCTGCAAACCGGCGTCGACTTGAAACTGAACCTGCAAATCTGGTAATGGACGGGGTGAAGACTTCACCGCGGACGCGACCGGACCAGCGGAATCGCCTTTCCGCCATCGAAAAGGGAAAGAGGGCTTGGCACGGAAGCCAACCGAAACGAACGACGGACGCCCGATTCGCCGACTACTGTTGCGGTTGATCAACGCTCCCGCTGTGCTGTCAGTGATCTGGCCTGCGTTGCTGCTGTGCGGTGGCTACCTTGCCTGGGATCGCTGGGGCGCCGCCCATGTCGCCAAGAATCTCTACGGCCTCGATCCCACATCCATTCAACTGTCGGAAAAACCGACCTGGATCAAATCCGACATTGTCTCGCAAGTCCACCAAGACACGTGGCTCAAGGACTTGTCGCTACTGGATCCGCAGGCGACCGCAAAAATCGCCACCGCCTTCTCAATGAACCCGTGGATCGACGAAGTGAAGTCGATCAACAAACTTCCTGGCGGCACCATCAACGTCCGAGTCCGTTATCGCCGTCCTGTGGCGATGGTCTATGTTGATGGGACGCATCCGGACACGGTGGACCAGGGCCTGCTGCCGGTGGACGCCAAGGGTGTTTTGCTTCCACCAGGTGACTTCTCGCCCGCCGAGGCGATGAGCTACATCCAGATCGACGTGCCCGGGTTGGGCGTGACCGCACCAGCCGGCCAGCCGTTTCGCCGCAGCGAAGTCTCCGCAGCCGCTGCACTGGCGTCAATCCTTGTCGACTATCGAGAGCAACTCAGCGTGGTCGCGATCGGAGTGCACGGCGACCCGCGTCTGAAAGAGATTCCTCAACTGGAAATCGCCATCGAAGAGCCCGCCTCGGCCCCCGATCAGCCTCCCAAGCGGTACGTGCACTTCTGGGGCAGTCCTCCCGGCCAAGAAATCGGACAAGAACCAACGGTAGAGGCCAAGCTGGCGATGCTGATGCGCGGGTTGCAGCAGAACACGGACCTGCGGATTGCCTCGCTTCCAACACGCTAGGGGAGTCAGCGGTCAGCGGTCAGCGGAGGGTAGGAGCTCTGGGCGGTTGGCTGTTAGCGTTTAGCCAGAAACGGAAAGCCGATTCCTTATCCCGCACGCCACGCTCGGGCCTAACCACGGCCGTGTCCTCCAGCCCGTCACGAAACTCCGTCCGACGAATCCCATTTTGCCGCCTTCCGATCTCCCTCTTCTCCCTTCCCGCTCCCAACTTCTTGTCCCTTAGAATTTTGTCAGCGCTCTTCTCTCTTCCATCTTTCTGTCCCTCATCTTTCTGTCTCCCTCTTCACGCCACCCCAATTCTCATTGCCTGTCCCCGATGGATTGGCAACTTCTCGAGCGCTGACTCTTCGATGCCGGCGTGGTTCGCGACGACAGGCGTGACGGAGTAAGATCCGTAATCATCGATCTGTCCTCCGCCCCATAGCCGTCCATCCAACTCTATGCCCCAGCTACCTCTCTCGGGACAGTCGGATCAGCCCAGCGTCCCCTCTTTCCAATGCATCGCCTATCTCCGGCAGCTCCAAGACGGCGGCGTTTCGATCCGCGTCGCAAACCTCGACGGACTGCAATGCACTGCCGCGAGCGAACGCGATGCACTTGCGAAACTGATCCCCAAGTTCAAGTCGAAGGTCCAAGACTACATGCAGCAGGGAACCGTTCCCTGGATTGACCCGCCGTCGGCAAAAGACGCCGACGAAGCACGTCGGATCATTCCCGTCCATCTCTAGTCATGAGTCCATCTCTAGCTCCACTTGCCATGTCAATCACTACGTCGTTCCGTCGCCTACTCGCAGCCTACCTGCTGACGTCGCTCCTTCTTGCCAACACAAACACTTCGGCCGCCGAAAACGCAACGTACGACGTGGTTGTCTACGGGGGCACATCCGCGGGAATCGCCACCGCCATCCAAGTCAAACGCATGGGCGGATCGGTCGTTGTGATCGAACCCACCAATCGAATTGGTGGTCTGACCACCGGAGGCCTGGGGCAAACCGACATAGGAAACAAAGCCGCGATTGGTGGCGTGTCGCGAGAATTCTACGCGCGAGTACGGAAGCACTATGACGACGAAACCAATTGGCGTTGGCAGGCCAAACAGGACTATCGAAGCGATGGGCAATCGATCACTCGCGCGAACGAAGAAACGATGTGGACCTTCGAACCCTCGGCTGCTCTGTCGATCCTTCAAGACTGGGTCGCCGAACTTGACATCCCAGTCGTGACGGGCCAACGACTCGACCGGACGCCGCTGGGAGACGACACGAAACGAGTCGTCGGAGTTGAGATGAACGGTGCGCGGATCGTCGCAATGACGATGGAGTCCGGCGACCGATTCGCGGGCAAGCGTTTCGTCGACGCGACCTACGAAGGGGACTTGCTGGCC
>JBCCUO010000474.1:0-4176 GCA_039196805.1 Planctomycetota bacterium
ACATGAAGTCAACACGGCCACCGATGTCGAAACCGCACGAGGTGTCGATCGCCTTCTCGGCGTAGATCCACGCTTGGTGCAGTTGGAAGTTATCGGGACGGCTGTTGAACAGCGGGATGGCCTTGTCGTGGTAGCCGAGGGAAACCCAGCCGCCGGCGGTCCAGCCACAGTGTTCGCCGAACAGGCTGAAGGGATCGCCCAGGTCGCAGCAACCGAGGTTCAGATCCAGCGGGCAGCTCGATCCGCATCCGCAGGCGCTGTCGCATCCATCGCCGCAAGCGCTGTCGCATCCACCGTCGTAGGACATGCATGGATCGCAGCCACCTTCTGCTCCGCAAGCGGGCTCGCACCCGTCGCCGCAAAAGGTATCGCATCCATCGGCGTCGCAACCGTCGGCACATCCGCAGTCGATGGCCGCTTCGCAGCCGCAGACTGGTTCGCCGCAGTCACATGAGACTTGAGCGACTTGGCCATAGGCCATGCCGCTTTGATTGAATCCGGCCTGACGGTAAACGTCCTGTGCGGAGGCCGACGTAGCGCCAAGCCCGCAGCAGATGGCCGACAACAGAGCGAGTTTGCTCAATTTCATTGGTTTGGACTCCCATCCATGGTTGTCGTGAAGTGAAGTCGGTCGCTTGGGTCACTGGCGACCGGCTTTGGTTAGCACGTCTCGTTCCGCCCATTCGGACCAGCACCTTCGACTGACCCCTTCCGAGGAAGAGTCTGCCATCGAACGCTTGTCCGAAATCCGCTGATGAGCGAACGGACGCGCCAAAGTGCGGGATTGATTGATCCGTGCTGGATGCGGTATCGACAAAGAATTCCGTGACAGTTCAGCCAAGTGGTGGAAGGATGGGAAAGCCAGAGAGTGAAATCACGCGATTCCGTTAAGCCGTAACGGTTAGCGGAGCTTTCCGGCAAAGCAGACGAAAAAACCCGACCGAAATCGCTAGCGATTCCAGTCGGGTCAGAGTCTCGTTGGCGTTTCACGCGGTGTGAAACAGGTCAGCCACGTGCCCCCACAGGCGGCGGGGCGCGAGGACGCCCGCCGCGTGGTGTGGCCCAGCCGATTGCCTAGAACAGGAAGATCGTGTCGATCCCGAAGGTCGTCTGATCGTCGCCGTCCAGGCCAGCCACTTGGTCCTCGTCCCAGTCGAAGCGAACTTCGGGTCGGACGATCACGTTGGCGTGAGGCTTGTAGTTGACACCCAACGTCAAGGCGTAAATGTCGGTCTCGTTGGCCGAGTAGACACCTTCTTGGTTGTACCATTCGAAACGTCCACCGGCTGCAAAGCAGTCGCTGAAGTTGTAGATCAGGTACTGGTTGATGCCGAAGGTTTCGCGGGACGTCGCGCCGGTTGCGTCTTCCGTGTCCAGCCAGTCGCTTTGGAAGATGTACTGTAGATTGTCGCTGACTGCATAGTCGGCGACGATCGAGTGCATGTAACCTTGCTCGACGCCGTTGAAGCGAGCTTCACCGAAGCGGCCGAAAACGGTCGCGTAGGTCAGCGTCAGATCGTCCGTTAGGGCTGCCGAAGCACCACCCAGGAACGCGTCTCCGTTGTCGTCGAAACCGCTGTCCCAGCCCAAGACGTATCCGCCGTACAGGGTCAGGTCATCCGATGCGTTGTAGGTCGCCAGAGCACCGGTGTGGGTGAACGGCTCGCTGTTGTACATCGTGTAAGCGTGGCTGTAGAAGAAGTTGTCGGGAGCGGTCACAACTTCCCATCCGATGATGGTGTAGAAGTGTCCGAGCTTGACGGACAGGTCTCCGTAGCCGGCTTCGACGTAGGCTTGGGGCAAGGCACGACCGTAGTCAGGACCGTTGTCCCAGCCGTTGTCCCAACCGCGTGGGTCGGTACCAAAAGCTTGGGTGTCCTGGCTGTCGGTACCGTACATGAAGTCAACACGGCCACCGATGTCGAAACCGCACGAGGTGTCGATCGCCTTCTCGGCGTAGATCCACGCTTGGTGCAGCTGAACGTTGTCCGGACGGCTGTTGAACAACGGCAGCGCGTTGTCGTGGTAGCCGATCTGGACCCATCCACCTGCAGTCCAACCGCAATGCTCACCAAACAGCGACCATTGGTCGCCCAGGCAGCAGTCGGTCAACTTGCTGTGCAGATGGTCGGCAAAGCTGCATCCGCAAGCCGAATCGCAGCCATAGCTGTCACATCCGAGATCGCAGCCACTGTCGCAGCAACCGTCGGCAACCACTGGTTCGCATCCGCAAACCGGCTCGCTGCAGTCGCATGAGACTAATTGAATGTCATTCGCTTCGGCGTTGACCGTGACGCCCGCGGAGATTCCGCAGGCCAGGGCGGCCAGCAAAGCTAGTTTTGAAAGCTTCATTTGCTTCTGTACTCCCATGTTCCGTACTGGGTGGGTCTTGCAAGATTCCATTCGGAGGCGAGGCCAGCCAAGTCCGAGCCCGTTTTGCGAGCCCGCGAGCGTCCGGGGGGAGTCCCGGAAATTTGGCTGACAAGCCTCGATCACCGGACATCTGGCGAACCAGATGCACTCAATCCCGTGGTCGTGGTTTCACGCCTAGTCATCACCATCAAACATCGGAGTCCGCTATGCCGCACCGACGGTGCTTTCGCTCAATCGAGCCCGCAAAGCTGCTGCCACGTGTGACGTGAGACGCTTGACGAAAGCCTGACGCATGGATTCGTCGTGCTTGGAATCGGGGCTGTGCCACCGGTGCTGGAGAGGCCGGTCGTAGTGGTCACGCGTCATCCCGCTTTCGCCGCCGGGGGGATTCGCGCACAATTCGCCCGAAGTTGACGGTCGTTCGGGTACCGTCACCTACGTAGGGGCATCCCGCAGCTGAACCCAATCTGTAAGCGAATCAACCGTGGCTTTTTGGCGATCCAAGAAAGACGACTCCACCGACGCCGGCGACACCCAAAAAGGACTGCTGTCGAAGTGGCGTGCCGGGTTGCAGAAGACGCGCAAGGTCTTAAGCACCGACGTGCGCGACCTCTTCAAAGCCGAAGGGACATTGGTCGACGACGATCTCTTGGGCGAGTTGTTTGCGAAGCTGATCCGCACCGACATGGGTGCGGGACCCGCGAAGAAGATCCAGGAGGACATCGCCACGCGCTTCCGAGGCCGGGTCGTTCAGTTCGACAAGGTCTTGGCGACCATCACGCGGCAAGTCAGCGAGATGCTGCAGCAGGAACCGACGGGGCTGACTCTGGCCGAATCGGGACCGACGGTGATCTTGGTGGTCGGTGTCAATGGAAGCGGAAAGACGACCTCGATCGGAAAGCTGGCCAATCACCTGCATTCGTCCGGCAAGAAAGTCGTCCTGGGGGCAGGTGACACGTTTCGCGCCGCTGCCGTTGAACAACTAACGATCTGGAGTCAGCGAATTGGCTGCGACATCGTGACCGGTAAGAGCGGTGCTGATCCGGCGAGCGTGGCTTATCAGACGGCCGAACGCGCCGTTGAGACCGGCGCGGACATCGCGATCATCGACACCGCCGGGCGATTGCAGACTCAAACCAACTTGATGCAGCAATTGGAAAAGATCCATCGCGTTGTCGGCAAGCTGATCGACGACGCGCCCCACGAAGTACTGTTGGTTCTCGATTCCACTGCGGGGCAAAACGCGATCAGCCAGGCCAAGGGGTTCAGTGAGGCCGCGCGTTGCACCGGAATTGTGCTGTCCAAGCTGGATGGATCAGCTCGCGGTGGTGTGATTTTGCCGATACGCGAGCAGTTCAAGCTGCCGGTGAAGTTTGTCGGCTTGGGAGAAGGGATTGACGATTTGGCTGAATTTGACGCCGAGTCGTTCGCGGGGGCTCTATTCGCTGATTGACGTCGCGACCTAGCGATGAGTTGTGGTGACGGTTTGCTCGAACGAGGACGGGGCGTGGCAACATGGCAAGTACGGGCAATCCGCACGACCTCTTTTTTCGCCGCATGTTCGGTCGCGCGGACTTGTTGCGCGACCTGGTCAGGCATTACCTGCCGGCTGGCGTCGTGGCAGCGATCAAAGCCGAAACGGTCGAACTAATTCAGGGAACCTTTGTCGACGACTCGTTGGCCGAGCACCGGACAGATCTGCTATGTCGCGTCGAAAAGCAGGATGGCGGAGACGCGTATCTCTATCTCCTGTTCGAGCACAAGAGTTACCCCGACCGGAAGACGGTCGCTCAGGTATTTCGA
>JBCCUO010000475.1:0-4176 GCA_039196805.1 Planctomycetota bacterium
ATACTGTTCTATTCTCATACATATGCCAGTATTCCATGGCTGTACTTACCATAGTCACATCCATACAGTTCGCCACACGTCCACATCGATGACCATGAGTCCGCTGTTGAAATAGGCGGAACTTGGATCCAACCCCAGACTTTGATAATTGGCGATTGGACGGTCAGCTGCCAGCGTCCCAAACTCTCGACCTGTCACCTCGCGAACGATCGAAGCATCGATGAAGGGTGCCGCAGCGTCCTGAACGGCCAGCGCGGCGTGGTCGTTAAACGGAACAGCGTTCAGCTCGCTGAGATCGCGACACACCAACATGTCGCAATCGGCATAGATGATTCGGCCAATATTCTCGGGCAACAGACTGGGCAACAGCAAGCGACAGTACGCAGCAGACGTGACGTGGCCATCAGCTGGCAGATCCGAAAACCTTGACAGGTCGACCGGGATGACATGGATGCTGATCCGTGGATCATCAACCGATCGCACGAGCTTCGACATTGAGGCCGAAGAGATGCCTCCATCGAGCAGAAAGAAGTCGATTCCATGGTCAGCGGATAGATGATCAAGCGCTGATCGTAGCATGACGGCGAGTGGCATGACGTAGTTGTCGTCGCATCCACTTGCTAAAGCGATTCGGTGTGATTGCTGGCTCATGAGGTTTGGCTTATCCAATGCTAGGCTGCACGTTTTGATGCCGCACTGGAACGTGACGCATCTGTCGACATTGAAGGAGTCTTCCACGGGCGATATGCGGCGGCGTCTGGTGACAGAAAAGCCAGCTTCTGGATGACCGGGACATATCGTGACTTGGACTCATCTGCAGCAAACAGACGTTTGGTTCGGTGTGAAACGAATCGAGCAGTTCCCTTCACCAGCCAATCCAACTTGCTGGGTCGAAGTCGCCAAGCGTGAATGAGCATCAGTGCGGCACGTTGCGGGTCGGCGGACTGATCACCCGCCGACGATGGTCGACGGTGTTCCTTTGCCGATATGGAGAACATCGTGCTGGCGTACTGCCGTAGAGTTGCATCATCGCAGACACCGGAGTTGATGTACCTGCGAATCGTGTGAGCAACTTCCTCGAGGGTACCAGCAAGTTTCTGCGTCGTAGCGCCCGCGTGAGCCTTTCGATAGATCGCGGTGGTCTCAGGAACGTGGTGGAATTGAACTCCAGCTGCAACGCACCGTAGCCAAAAATCAAAGTCTTCGCAGTACAAGTAGCGATGGTCCCAAGGCCCAACGCGGTCGAGCACGGTACGGTGGAACATCGAGACGGATGGAACGACGTAGCTCCGCTGGAACATACTGGCTGGGTAATCCTGCAACTCTTCTGGGGATGGCCCGTAGGTGCCAAGGCTTTCCCCGTTGGAGTCATCGACCATCTCGACTTGGCTGTAAACAACATCGGCCGTCGTGGCGTTGGCAGCATGTTTCAGCACGGCCAAGTGTTGAGTATGCCAACGATCGTCCGAGTCAAGAAGCGCGATCCAGTCGCCTCGTGTTTCCTCAAAGCCACGGTTGCGTGACGCGGCGGCACCAAAGTTGGTTTCGTTCCGCACACAGCGAATCCGTCCCCCCGACTTCGCCTGATAGCTGCGCACGGCATCTGACGTTCCGTCGGACGAGCCGTCATCGACGACAATCAGTTCCCAGTTTTGTTCTGTCTGAGCCAGTACCGAGTCAAGCGACGCCCCAATGAGGGCGCTTCGGTTCCTGGCCGGCATGACGATGGAGATCAACTCGTTCGGACTAGGTGATGACACAACATCCATCCTGCGTTTGGAAATGAAACGTCTCAAGCATGCTTCAGAGCACGAACAGCGAACCGGCGAGCCGGCGTGGGCCACCCAACTCGTCCACGATCTGAATGACACCGGGGAACTTTTCGCAATAATCATGTCCGCACACGATTTTCGCCCCGACCGATTTGGCCCAGAGCAAGTCTTCTTTGGTTCCCTCGTAGTCGTGCATTGCGTCAGCAAAGACCAAGGCGGGTTCCGGGCCATCGTAAGATTCAAAGAACTCGGTCTTGTCGACCTTATGAATCTCGACATGTCCTGTGTCGCAAAGGTAGCCCAGTGACAGCTTGACAAGGCTCCAGTGCTCCTCAGGTGCAAGCCCCCAGCCGTTCCAACAGAAATTGTCGACGGCGACGATCTTCTGGCTTGGCCGTTTCACGCTGGCAATTCGCTGCGTGGTGCGGCCTGCCAACACACCGATTTCAACGATTGGTCCATCAGAATCGGCGACCTCGGCGATCAGTTCAGAGAGCAACTCCCACTCTTCTTCATCGACCGAGAACTCGTCGAACTTCCTCAGGCTTGGCACCGGACTTGGAATAGCAGGCGCCGCTCGCAAAGAAGCGGTGTACTTGATTGGCTTTCCCTTCCAGCAAGTACGAACTCCGTCGCGAATGAAGTCAACGAATCCGACCGAAGGTGAGGGAAGGTTGATGCTTGGATTGGACATATTGAACTGACCAGGAGCGGTGCGATTGACTGATGCGTACTCGATAGTCGAATCGGGGCGTTGGACGCCAGGGGAATCTGGGGTTCAGGAGTGAAAGTGTGAATCGTCGTGACTCGCGGACTCCCTGTTTGCGGGCCAAACTCACCTTGTTGTGCGAACACTTAGGTTGCTATAGCTACCGATGCCGGAGGGAACTTCGCAAAGCTTCGGCGAAGCCCGATGCAGTCGAGCGTCGCGGAACTCCAGTGACATTGCCGCCTAATTCCGCTCTTTCGCCATTGCAGGTCGGCAACGCCCGGGGCCCGCATGGAACGAACATCTTCCCTGCCAACGGTGATCATCAGTGTCACGCGACGCGAATTTGCCCGATGTGCTCTCGTTTGATCGGTCGAGATCGTCGATGGCATGCCTGATCAACAACTTCAACTATGCCGGCTACGTTTGCGAAGCGATCCAAAGCGCCTTGGATCAGGCCACTCCATTCTCGGAAATCATTGTTGTCGACGACGGATCGACGGATGATTCGGTGCAACGGATCCGATCCGAGTTCGGCAATCAGCCTGTCAAATTGATCCGCAAGCCACACGGTGGTCAGCTTTCAACATTTGCGGTCGGAATCGAAGCGGCAACCTCGGATTGGATCAAGTTCTTGGATGCCGATGACGTCCTCAAACCGGACTGCGTCCAGCGATTGACACACGCCACTCGGATCTGCCCGAGCGTGGACTTTTTGACCAGTGACTACGAGTGGCTCGGCACGTCTTCTGGCAGCGAACGCACGATCTCCAAGAGGTCATACGACCATGGACTTTCGGTGGTCTCTGCGTGCCTGGAGCGTCATTGGGTAGGCGGCCCGACATCGTCCCTGGCAGCACGAACCTGCTTACTGCGCCGCTTGCTACCCTTTCCGAATCAGTCCGTCTGGAAAACTCGTGCCGACGATGTTCTCGTGCTCGGTGCGTCGCTGATGGGTGCTCACCAATACTTTCTGGGCGAAAAGCTGATCTACTACCGAGTACACGGTGAGAACGCATTTATCGGGCAAGTCCAAAGCAGGCCGGAGAAATTGAGGCACTATCTCAAGGCGGCTTCGATGGTGCATCACTATGCTGAACGGGAAGGGTACGATCCGAATGCCTTGGCATCGCTGATTGCTAACGAATTCAAGACGAGGCCCCGTCCTTCGTGGAGCGACCTGTATCGTTACCTGAGGATGAGTTGGAGCCACGCGCCGTCAAAACTGTTCTTCGGAGATCAGTTCGGCACAATCCTAGCTCACCATGCGCGTCAGCGTCTGTCTGCGTTGCGGTCCGGCAATCAACAGTCATTCAGCACCAGCACTGCAGCAAGCAGCACGACGACCGCGAATGCGTCTCGCGAAGTGATGCCGGCTCGAGCAAGCGGCCAAGCGTTGCTGCAAGGAATCCGGACGTGAGAGCCACCTGCCGGGCGTCTAGTTGCGCTGGAGAATCAGGGCGTCGGGATCGTTGTCGATCACTTCGAGTTTGGTGAATTGCGGCGGGTTGGCATCCATCGCGGGGCGATCCAGTATCGCCCAGTAGCCAAATCTCGGAGTGCGGCTTCGCCGTGTGTTGAATGCCCAGTCACGTACATGCATTTCGAAAACGCCGTCCTCGTTCGTCGAAGCACTTCCGTCTAGATGGTTGTATCCTCCGCTATGCCGAACGACTTTGACATTCGCGATCGGCG
>JBCCUO010000476.1:0-4168 GCA_039196805.1 Planctomycetota bacterium
AACCCGGCGACTTACACCGGTGTCTTCGACGCCATACGTACTCTGTTCGCCGGTCTACCTGAGAGCGAAAACCGCTTCACCGCACGGACGTTCAGTTTCAACGTGGCCGGGGGGCGATGCGAGGTTTGTGAAGGGAGTGGTCAACGAAAAATCGAAATGCATTTCCTGCCGGACGTTTGGGTGCAGTGCGAGGAGTGTCAGGGCGCGCGGTACCGCGAAGAAGTCTTGGAGGTCAAGTATCATGGTCGCTCGATCGCGGACGTTTTGAACATGTCGTGTGGCGAAGCGAGCGAACTGTTCTGCGATCATCCAAAGATTTTGCGTGTGGTGCAGACGCTCTGCGACGTTGGTCTGGACTACGTCACGTTGGGGCAGTCCGCGCCGACACTCTCGGGTGGCGAAGCTCAGCGTGTGAAGTTGGCGGCCGAGTTGTCGCGTCCGATGACCGGGCGAACGTTGTACGTTTTGGATGAACCGACGACCGGGCTGCACTTTGACGACATCGCGAAGCTGCTGCACGTGATTCAGCGGTTGGTCGAAATGGGCAACACCGTGTTGGTGGTCGAACACAATCTGGACGTTATCAAGTGCGCCGACTGGGTGATCGACATGGGACCCGACGCGGGTGTCGGTGGGGGCCATGTTGTTTTCGCTGGGACTCCCGAAAGGCTTGTCGAGCATTCCGAAAAGACCAAGCCGAAACGCAAATCGTCACGAACAGCAACTCCGATCAAGCCAGTTGCAGCCGGTACCAAACGACTTCACTCGCAAACGGGACTCTATTTGAAGGAAGTCCTGACGCGCGCCGAGAGAATGTCCGATTCACCTACCGCGCCCGCCGAAATCCATCAGTACGCTGAACCATCGCATTCGCTGGTTTCGTCGGCAAGTCGTGATCAAGACTCCCGTTCACCATCGCCTCGGCACGTCGAGTCAGCGACTGGATCGGCGTCCATGGTCGCTGAGCCTAACGTGGAGACCAACTCGGAACCCGTCCTTCAGCCTTGGCAAGCGCTGGGCAAAAAATGGCATCAACTTGCCAAGGGATTTCCTCGGGATCAGAAGCCTCAGTGGCCTCTGGAAATGGTCGAATTGACGCTGAAGATGATGGAGCGACTGGCTGGATCCGCCGCTCTGGCTTACGAGTCGGCCAGTGCGGTCGATGTTCGCGTTGACGATGGCCACGCTTGGGCCAAGGTTCAAACGAAACGGTCCGAATCGTTAAATATCACGTTACAAGGGCCAGCGGAGGCGATTGATTTGGATCAATTGGAAGCGTTGGAGGTCAACGGTCCGGTCGAAACGACCGATCCCGACGCGTGCCGCGTGACGCTGCAGCTGACGGATCCCAAGCACGTGCGCAGCCGAAAGCTGCGTCAATTCTTAAAGACTCACCTGGAGCGCACACTTGAATCCGAGCGTGGTTGAGACGGATCTGGGAGCACGTCCCAGCGTGCCCAAAATCACGGCTTCGCGGCTCCGGAGGCGCAGAGTGATGAACTCCGGTCGACAATGTCGACCGCTCACTCCGTGAGCCCGAGCCGTCTTCCGCCGCGAAGCGGAGGGCGGGCATCTCAGATTCTTCAGCTGCGAAGCAGCGATGCTCGCTAGCCTGGGACCCCAGTCCCAGGACAACGTCGCCCCAACGACTCGTCGGTCGAAAATGTCACAACCGGTTACGCGGCTTCGCCTTCGCTGTTGATCGAACCGTCTTCGCTTACATCTTCGAAACGGATCGAGACCTGCTTGCTGACGCCCGACTCTTGCATCGTGACACCGTAAAGCGTAGTCGCTGCGGTCATCGTCTTCTTGCTGTGCGTGACGACCACGAACTTGGATTGATCCAGAAATTCGCGAAGCACCGTGACGAATCGGCCGATATTGGCCTCATCAAACGGAGCGTCTACTTCGTCCAACACGCAAAACGGACTGGGGCGGTATTGAAAGATCGCCATCAACAGTGCGACCGCCGTCAACGCCTTTTCACCGCCAGAGAGCAACGAGTTGCTGAAGCTTGGTTTTCCCGGCGGCGTGGCAACGATATCCACTCCGGCCTCCAGCGGGTCGTCGCTGTCTTCCAGGATGAGATCGGCGTGACCGCCTCCGAACGACTTGCGATACAGCTTCTGAAAGTTCTGACGGATCGCCTCCAAAGTGTCCAGGAACAGCCGGCGGCTGTCCGCATTGATTCGCCCGATGATCCGCTGAAGCGAATCCTTGGCCGCCGTCAGATCCTGGTATTGACCATGCAATTCGTCGTAACGTTGCTGCAGGTCTTCCAGCTCTTCGAGTGCTTCCATGTTGACCGAGCCGGTTTTTTGCAACTGGCCACGAAGCCTCGCGATCTCCTCGTCCACCGCCTCGCGATCATCGGGTGGCTGCAGATCGTCAGGCGGTTCGCTGCCTCGTAGGTCGATCTCGTAATCCTCAAGCAGGCGATCGGCCAATGTGTCCCGTCGCAACTTGGCGTTGTCTCGCGATGCGGTGATCGAGTGGACCGCTTGGCTCGCGGCCGATGCTTGTTTCATGGCTTTGTCAGCCGCCTTGCGTGCTTCACGAGTGTCCTCGCGAACGACGTTGGATTCACCAGCCAACTGGGCAAGTTCTGAGTCACATTGCTCCGACTGCCAGTGGGCATCGGCCAGCCGGTCGGTCGCGTCCAACATGCGTTGCGTTAACTCGGCCAATCGACGACGTCCCTGCCCCGCTTGGCCGCGCACTTCGGCGACTGCGGCATCTCGCTGGCTCTGATCACGTCGCTGCTGTTGAAGGGTCGCTTCGAGCGCCTCGTACTTCTGCTCCGCGCGGGCCACGTCGACCGATACTGACATGACCGCATCGGTGGCGTCTTGCAAGGCGGTTTGAGACTGTGATAACGATTCGTCGATCTCCGCGGCGGATAACTCAAGTGTCTCGATTTGGTGCCGGCCAGCATTGATTTGCTTCAGCAACGAACGATCTTCACCCAGTGCGGCCTGTCGCTGGGCATCGATCGAATTCAATTCGTCAGCCAGTTCGTCGTGCGCTAACTGATGACTACTGTGCTGCTGTTGCACGTGACGCAGTTCCGCTTCAGCGGCGGCGCGACGGGTGATTAACCCACGATGCAGTTGTTCGTGGCGTCCCAATTCCGCTGCCTGTTGATCCAACAATTGGCTGATTCGTTCGGCTTCCTCTTCGGATGCCTCCAACTGAAACGTGTAGTGGCTGATCTCTTTTTCCGCCGCTTGGAGTTCGCTCCGGCGGCTGACCAGTCCGGTTGATGCCGAGGCTGGTCCGACGACGGTACTACCGTCGGTCTCCAAAAGCTCTCCCGCCGACGTGACAAACCGTAGCCCTGCGCCGTTCAGCTTGCGAAGTCCCAGGGCCGTGGAAAGACTGTCCACCAACCAGGTGTTCCCGAGTAGATGCTTGGCAAGCGATTGAAGATCTACGTCGCACTGGATCATTCGGTCAGCTCGGCCGATCACGCCACGGAGTCCGTCCAATCGAATGCGGTCGCCCGGTCGCCGGCTGGGTAACTCGTCGATACGAATCAGGCCCACGCGACTGGTGACCGCTAGCGTCTTGCGAACGATCGCGCCTTGGAGCTGGCCCGTGCGCACGATCAGAAACTGCGACCGTTCGCCGAGTGCAGCGTCGATCAGGGGAGCGACCTGGACATCAACCCTCAGGCAATCCGCAACGATGCCGACCAGGTCTTCTGCCAACGGGTTCTCACTGTCAGACAGTTCCTTCAAGACGGCGCGAACTCCACCTGACAAACCTTCCTGTCGGCGATCCAGATCTTGAAGGACGTTGAAACGCTCGGTGACACCTTGCAGGCGAATTCGCAGCGCGGACACCTCGTCGCGCCGGCGTTCCAGGGTTCGGCGAGTTTCTTGAACCTTTGCATCAGCGAGTTCAGCCTGCTTGTTCGCATCCGCGATCTGGTCGTCCAGGTCGGCCAGTGTCTGACTCGCTTGTTCGACTTCGGCCTGCGATTGATCACGTAAACGGGTCGCCGTTTCCAGGCGACTCTTGAGGTGCTTGAGCGACCGTGCGGTGTCTGCGATTTGCTGCTCGGTGCGTTGACGTTGCGCCTGAAGTTCGGCCACGCGGCGGACAGCTGCCAAGTGATCGCGTTGAGTTTGGTCGCGCGACGTCCTGACTTGATTGACTTCTGATT
>JBCCUO010000477.1:0-4163 GCA_039196805.1 Planctomycetota bacterium
CGCTGAACCGCAAGCGACATCTGATGTCGATGGCAACTACCGGTTCGACGGTTTGTTGCCGGGTGACTACTCAGTCAGCGTTTCGCCCGTGGCCGGTTACGCGACCCCCGCAGACTTCGACACGACGGTCCAACCCGAGTTTGCGGGCGAATCGGATTCGGGCAGTGTCGTACCCTACGACCTGGCCATTCAGCAGCTCTCGCTCAGTCAGATTCGTGGGCAGCTGACGTCCGAAATGGGCGACCCGATTCCCTATTGGAAGGTCTTTGCCGATCTGAACGGCGACGGAGTCCGCGACGCGGTCGAGCCGATGACCATGTCTGATCGTGACGGCCACTATGCGATCACCGCTCTCGGTGCGGATGACTACAACATCAAACCGGATCTTCCTGCCGGCTGGGCCGACTCAGCGGGAACGGACGGGCTGAACGTGACGTTGGGTGTCGACGAAGTACTGACGAACAACGACTTCACACTTCGCCCGACCAACACCTCCGTGACGGCGGGCTTGCACTTCGTTACCGAGGCGCCCGCCAGCGTCGAAGCTCGCCAGGTCTACCGGTACGCCTCGGTCGCGTTCGCAATCGGTGACGTGGACCCCGTCTACGATCTCTCGCTGGCCCCCGAGGGGATGGTCGTCGATCCGGCGACCGGTTTGATCGCTTGGCGACCGGCGATCGGCCAAGTCGGCCAGCACACCGTGATCGTCCGCGCCACGGCCGGCGACTCGATCGCGCTGCAAGATTTCACGATCGATGTGACCGCACCCAACTTTGCGCCCGTCGTCACGTCGCTGCCGGGTAAAACCGCCTACCTGAACACACCGCATCAGTTCGATATCGCGGCGCAAGACGTGGAGTCGGAGGCGTTGACGTTCACCTTGGTGGGCCAGGATCACGGCGCCAGCGTCGACGCGACGACGGGACGCTTCAGCTGGACGCCATCGTCGGCCGGCACGTTCGACTTTGTCCTCCGAGTCACCGATGAATCGAACGCGTCCGTCGAAGAGACATTCACGATGGTTGTCGCCGACGTCGTGCCCGCGCTCTCGCTGGTCGGGTTGTCACTGCCACGCGACAAGTATCCAGTCGGCCAGAAAACGATCGGCCGCGTCTCGGCGATCGATTCACTTGGCAGGTCCGTTGACTGGTCGATCGATAACGCTCCGATCGGCTTGACGGTTCAGCCCGATGGCACCCTTGAATGGACACCGGCGACGACCCAGCTTGGCAGCCATGATTTGCAGCTGGTTGCCACGACGGCCGAAGGCACCGAATTGGAAGTCGTGGTCACGGTCGAAGTGACCGGCTCGCTGATCAACTCGCCGCCGGTGATCGATTCGGATCCGATTGGCTCTGCCGTACTCGGTCGCAGCTACGCCTACGACATCGTTGCCAGCGATGCCGATCGTGACCCGCTCTCGTTCGCGCTGCTGGAAGCGCCGGCCGGAATGAGCATCGATCCGCTGCGTGGCACGATCCGTTGGACACCGTCCGACGATCAACTGGGCGAATCGGACGTGGTCATTCGTGTTGCTGACACATTCGGCGCCGAGACCACACAGTCGTACAAACTGCTCGCGCGGCGTTTTGGCGGCCCACCGATCATCCAAAGTGTTCCGGCATCGAAAGCTTCCGTCGGCTCGGCCTACTTCTATTCGATCGCTGCTCGTGATGCCGAGCGTGATCCGCTGACGTATCGATTGCTCGACGCTCCGGCGGGGATGACGATCAGTGAATCGACGGGCGAGATCGCTTGGACCCCGGCGTCGGACCAAACCGGACTGCAAACCGTTGCCATCGAAGTCTCCGATGGTGTCGGCGGCGCCGGCACGCAGGCGTTCGCGATCTTGGTCAGCGATGGTGCGCCCAATCTGCCTCCCGTGATCAACAGCGAAGCCCCCAAGTTCGCCGCCGTGGGGACTCAGTACGAGTACACCATTGACGCGCAGGATCCGGAAAGCACGACGTTGACCTACGTCCTGTCGGTTGCACTGGCGAACATGTCCGTCGACGCAAGTGGACGCATCACATGGACGCCGGTCGCCGGCGAGGAAGGCAAGGTCCCAGTCACGATCCGCGTGATCGATGAAGGTGGCGCCGCGGCGATCGAATCGTTCGAGTTGGACGTGCTGGCCCAAAACATCGCGCCGGTGGTCGATAGCACGGCACCGACAACGGCCACCGCCGGAGCCGAATTCAAATACGACGTGTTGGCCAGCGATGCCAACACCGACGCGCTCACGTTCGAACTGACCCAAGGTCCTGCCGCAGCGACGATCGACGTCTTCGGACGCATCCGCTGGACCCCGTCGGTGGCCGACGTTGGAGACCACGACTTCGAAGTCGCCGTGCGTGATCCTCGGGGTGGCGCGGTCACCCAAGCGTTCACGCTGTCGGTTGCCGAGGATACCGACGCACCGAGGGTCAGCTTGATCGAGACTCCCGATGACGCTAGCCGCAACGTGTTGCCTTGGATGGGACCTTTCGTGGTCTATGCCAAGGCGATCGACAACGTGGAAGTCGCCTCGTTGACCTTGCAGGCCAACGGCCAAGACATCCCGCTTAGCGCAGCGGGCACGGCGACCTTCACCTTCGAAGACTGGGTGTTCGACACCATCAGCGCCACGGCCACGGCCATCGACACCAGCGGCAATGTGACGACTCGAACGATCACGTTCAACTATGACGTGCCCGAAGGTTGGTCGACGAACCCGGGTCCTGAAGTACCCACGGCGGTCATCACAAGCCCGTCCGACAATGGCACGGCCGTTGGCATGGTCTCCATCACTGGAACGGCCGACCACGAGGACTTTGGCGCGTACACCTTGTCGTATCGGCGCGCCGATGAAACCAGCTTCACCGAGATCCTCCGCAGCACCACACCGGTGGTCGACGGAGAGCTGGGTGTCTGGGACACCAGTCTGCTACTCAACGACGAATACGTCATTCGTCTGCAAGTCGCCACGACCGAGGGCACGGCGAACGTCGTTGAGCACAACGTCGGATTGGCCGGCGAGCTGAAACTGGGCAACTTCCGGCTCAGCTTTACCGACATGGTGATCCCAGTCGCCGGCATCCCGATCGAGATCACGCGGATCTACGACACACTGCAAGCGGACCGCGAAGGGGATTTTGGTTTCGGTTGGCGGTTGGAATACCGCGACACGGATCTACGGGTCGGCCTACCTGAGAGTGGGCTGGAAGATATCGGAATCTACAGCGCGCTACGACCCGGCGTGAAGGTCTTCTTGAACATTCCCGGGGAAGGCCGGCAAGGCTTCACGTTCAACCCGGACATCCGCGTGCTACCCGGCTTTGGCGGCAACAACCTGGTGCTTGCGCGACCCAGATTCACCCCCGACCCCGGCGTGACCAGCACACTCGCGACCGGCACCAGTGGTTATTTGCAAGTCAACGAGCAGGGCGAGCTCTACGCCCCCGGCGGCATCCCCTACAACCCCGCCAGCCCCGACTTCGGAGGGGCCTACGTGATCACGACACGCGAAGGGATCACGTATCGGGTGGACGGGGCTAGCGGCAAGCTCGATTCTGCGACGGATAGAAACGGCAATCGCCTGACGTTCTCTGCATCAGGCGTCCACAACTCGCTGGGCACAGAAGTACGATTTGTTCGTGACAGTCGTGGCAGGATCACGTCCATCGTCGACCCGCTGGGCAACGCGGCGGAGTACGAATATGCAGGTGGCGAGGTCTTATCACTCTATCGAGACCGCGAGGGCCATGAAACGCAATTCCTATACCTCGGCGATCGGTCTCGCTATCTGGATGAAGTGGTCGACCCACTGGAGCGTCCGCTTCATCGCGTCGACTATGACAGTGACGGGCGGATTCGCGAAGTGATTGGAGCAGGCAATGCCAAGTTCGAGATCGATTACGAGATCTCGAGTCGATCAGCCGAGTTCACCGATCCGCTGGGCAACACTCGTCGTTACATCTACGACAATTCTGGAAATCTGGTTGTCGACATCAACGAATTGGGCCAGCCGATCCAGTTTGAATATGATCGCGATGGTCGACTTACCAAAACGATCTCTCCGCTCGGGGCTGTCACCAATGATCAGTACGACGCTCGCGGAAATCTGGTCCGGACCGTTGACCCGGATGGGCAAGCTACAGCCATGCAGTATGACGCCGCGGGGA
>JBCCUO010000478.1:0-4162 GCA_039196805.1 Planctomycetota bacterium
ATCGCGTCGACTGACCGGGTGGCAAGTAAATGCTGTAGACCTGACCCGGCTTGGCGAAACAGTAGTCCGATTCGCAGTCGGTAAGCTGGTCCGCCGGCTGCATCTCCCAATACGGAAGGTGATGGTCAAAGAATCGTCGTGCGATCGTCGTCTGCCGCCAAAGGTTCTCCCTCTGCCGCCAGTCTTCGCTAGTCAGATCGTTGTGGGGATACTTGGCACCGAAGTACCACTCGACGCCCGCTGCGCCGGCCATCAAGCTGCCCCAAAGCACTCTTGATCTCAGTCCATCGTGACCTGGGTCAAGGCTATCGGGCACAGCACCTGTATCCCACTTGCCAATTTCGTCCATCGAGATGAGCCACGGATGACCGGCTTGGATGCTTCGCTGTCGCCAATGTAGTATCTCTTCATGAACACGCTCGGGCGAATTGACTTGAAACGAAAGTCCGTCCAAGGGCACGTGCCCCAGTAGCCCCGTGACGACTTCTTCTTTGCCTTTGGCCGTCGAATGGGTGTGAATCAAAACGGGGTGGCCGTAGGGGTCACTCTCCTTGAGGTACGTGGCCATCGATCGCTGTTGCTCGTTGGTCTGACCATTGGGCGAGAAGTCTGCGGGCCCGTTTTCTTCGCCCAGGTTCCATATCAGCGCAGGATGATGAGCGAACCTCGAAATCAGTTCTCGATAGTACAGCTTCCGCAGTCGACCGGTGTCTCCGTCATCTAGCAGACGCTCGTTCTCGGTCTCTTGCGTGACCACGTGCAAGGCTACTCCCTTTCGTTGCATGTGCTGGAAGACCACATTCCATTGATCCAACTTGCTGCAGTCGAAGCGTGTGAAATCATCCGGTGCTGTGTAGGGCCAAACGTCCTTGCCGTCACCACCGATGTTCATCGTCAGGAAGTAGAGTCCGTTCACGCCCATTCGGCTCAGGTAGTTGATTCCACCAATCAGCGACTTCCCTTTTCCTCCTCGCCAGGTTGGATCGCCGGGCGTCCAATCACGGGCATGCGGCTGGTACCGATGAATCGACTCGGGCGCTGCCGCCTCGCCTTTTCTCGCCTCGGCGCGAATGCGGTACGTGTCATCAAAGTCGACATAGCCCAAGAGGTTTTCGGGGCTATCGCATCCGCCCTTCATCCACCGGGGTCCGTCCGCCCCAAGCCGAAAGTAACCATGGTCGGTCACCAAACTGCCGTGACGATAAAAGTCGCGTGTCCCTTCGCCGTCTGGCTCGCTTTCGGAAACCTCGAATTGACCGGACGAAGGGCTCAACTGGACGTGCTGACCGGCAAGTTCATCGTCAGAGATCGCGACATCGGCTCCCGCCCGCAGTTTCGCGGTATACGACCACGTTCCTAACTGTTGCGGACGAAAACGCACCTTCCAGACGTTGCCACGGTCGCTACCTGTTTCGGCAGCGTCGCCGTCCGCCGCATAAAAACCACGCAAGGAAATCGTCGTGTCAGCATGTTGAAACTCGACGTCCAAGCGATAATCGGTGAACGGGTTTGGCGTCGCCGACTCTGAAGTATCGGGTCCATGAAACGACAGTTCCAACGGTTCTCCGCTGCGAATCGCGGTCACTTGATTGATGCTCTGGTCAAGTGACGGCAAACGAAGTCGTTCGATCGACGTCAGCTCAGGACCACCGCCTCGATTGCCACTTCCCGAAGCGGTGTAGACGTAGTCACCGACAACGGCGAAGCCCGATCCATGACGCCCACGCTGCAGCGATGGCCATCTTCGCCACCTGTGCGAAGAGGTATCAAACGCTTCGACTTCGTTGTGGGCGGTCTTTTGCGTCGCGCTTTCGCCTCCACCAACCAACAGCTCGCCACCCCAGACCATGGCCATGTTGCCAGCGCGAAGCGTCGGAAGTTGCGGACACTCGTCAGTCGGCAACCAGGTTTGGGAATCAAGGTCAAAGACGTCCACCGCTTCAACGGTCAGGTCAAAACCTTGGTTGGTCGCCTGCGACGACGTTCTGCCCGCCAACGCGTAAAGCTTGTTGTCGTAAACGACGGCCTGAAAGTGGTCGCGTGCGTGCGGCGCGTCGGGCAGCACATCCCACTGTCCGGTTTGGGGATCATACCGATCCAGCCATGCTTGATAGCCGTCCATGTGCCCATTGGTAATGCCGCCGACCAGGTAAATTTTGCCATCGTGCAGTACGGCACCGGCGCCACCGCGTTGTCGGGATGGGGGAATGGAGTGGACGAACTTGAATTCGTCTCGGTTCGGGTAGTAGACGACGATTCTTTCAAGCGGTTTTTCTCGTGGCCATTTGCCCGTCATCGCGCCCATAAGATAAACCGCGTCGTCGACGACAACGGCCTGGAAATGATGCAGTTCCAGCGGTGTGCTGGACTTCGCCGTCCAAGTGTTGGTGGTTGGGTCAAAGACATCGACCGGATTGATGCGGCGTCCTCCGATCAACAGAACGCGGCCCTCGAACGCGACTAGCCCTGCCTCGTGCCGAGCGGTGGGCTGCCCCGTTGCAGCCACCGTTTCCCATTCCCAGGGCGACGCGGCCATCGCATCCGTGCCCAGCAAAAGACTTGTTGCATACAAAAGCAAGGAGCTGAATTTCATTGGTAACCGTGTCCGTGACGTTGGCCGGGCGACAGTGGCGATCGATTGTGCTGTCAGATCGAAGCAGCATAACCGGAGGCGACGGCCACGGAAATCGATTCAGCCTTTTCCGGCCTAAATCAGACACGATGTCTTTATTGATCCAAGTGAATCGCTTAGGCTCGGGTAACGTCAACAGAAGCGTACGCCCTGGGAATAATCGAATGCGCACCAATCGCTCGTTTGGATGGTTGCTCCTTGCTGTGCTGACAGCTGCTCCTGTCAATGGGCAGGACAACTCAGCGGAAGCCCTACGAATCACGACGGAAGCGGCCAAGGACTATGACTTTCAGCGGAAGGGAGAACGTGAGCAACGTCTGAAGCTGCATCCGCGATCCGTACTGCACTGGTCCAACCCGGTGGCGGGCGAGATCTACGGCAACGTATTCGTTTGGGTAGACACCAAAGGACGTCCCGCGGTGATTGGATCCATCTTACAGTGGTTCGCACCGATGGATCACGGGTCACACGAATTTCATTCGTTGGCTGACGTGCCTGTGATCGGTACCCGCGACGGAAGAGCGATCTGGGATTGCCAGTCACCCGGTGTGGACTGGCAGTTGGCTGGGTTTCGGCCACGCAACCAAGCCTCTTCCGCTTCGCTGTTGAGGCAAGCGCGAACCCTAGCGAGAGAGTTCGAAGTCACCAAGACCGATCGCGAGCAAGTGACGCGACGACTGCGGTTAATGACGCAGCCAATCTACCAGCACCATGATGCTGACGAGCGATTCTCCGGTGCATTGTTTGCGTTCGTCCAAGGCACCGACCCTGAGGCGATCGTCTGGATTCACAACGATGCAAAAGAGGGTTGGCGCTACGCGTTCGTCCGCATGAACAGCGTTGCCCTGGTCGCTCGCCGCCAGGATACGGTTGTTTGGAGTGTTCAGATCGAACCGTGGTCCAAGGTCAAGAACGGCCAAGAGCCCTACGTTCACTTCGGCCCGTTCGGCGGAACTCGCTGAACTGCCAGATTGAGTTCACCGTCCCAAGGCAGAGCGATGACGCGAGGAGATCCCAACCCAAAGCGTCCGTTTTGAAGCTGCGCTTAATGAGTCATCCTCCCGCTTGCGGGAGGGTCGGACGCAGACCAACGCTGCGCGTCGGTGCCCTCGGCCGGGGAGGGCTCAGAAAAGACCCTCTCCGGCCCTTAGAGGCGCCCTTAGAGGCCGACTCTCCCGGAGGGAGAGTGTTTTTCAGCTTGACGTAATTTGCGATGCACACCGTTTCCGGTAATGAAGTGCGCCGCTTCGAAAAGCGTCAGCGAGGGATACCTTCTTGACTAATTGCTAACCGCTAACTGCCAGCAGCTAACCGCTAATAGCTCTCAACCGCTTGCGTTTTCTCGCCTCATCATGGCAGCAGCTCCGCGCTCGACTCGTAGCGGGACCTGTGCCATCGCTCGTCGCAGTTCGGCGACATCCTGCAGTCGGCCAAGAAGAATGTCTCGGAGCTGCTCGCTTTGCCGGACGGCTATCACGTGCTGTTCATCCCGGGCGGCGCCCAGATGCAGTTCTCGATGGTGCCGATGAA
>JBCCUO010000479.1:0-4145 GCA_039196805.1 Planctomycetota bacterium
AGAGGACATCATCAACCGTGGCGGGGCGACGCTTGTCGTGGAACTTTTCGGCTCGGACGTTGGGGGGGAATTCGCGGAGGACCGGCGGGGCAGTCGCCATCTCCGTGACACCTTCCGGGTCTGTGGCAAGGAGTTGGCGACTGCCACGAAGAAAACGACTAGCGTCCGTTTACAGCCCTTGGGCGAGCGAATCGTAGTTCTGCGCGACGAGAGCGAATCGACCACAGCCGGCGGGATCGTGCTTCCCGATTCTGCCAAAGACAAGCCGGCACGGGGCACCGTTGTCGCCCTTGGCACGGGCAAGTTGCTCGACGACGGCTCGCGAGCGGATTTCCAGGTCAGCGACGGCGACCGAGTGCTGTTCAGCAGCTACGCCGGTGAGACCGTCGAGATCGACGACGTGGAATATCTGTTGATGCGCGAAGACGACGTGCTTGCTGTGGTCGAGTGATCTCGCCAGCAGGTCCGGTCTTGAACCTTCACCGAATCCCCTAACGAAAACAGTATCAATCAACGATGGCAAAGATCATTGCATTTGACCAGGAAGCACGCGAAGCGATTCGCCGCGGCGTTTCCAAATTGGCACGAACCGTCAAGGTGACCTTGGGCCCGAAGGGCCGCAACGTGATCTTGCAGAAGAGCTTCGGTAGTCCGACTGTCACCAAAGACGGTGTCACGGTTGCCAAAGAGATCGATCTGGAAGACGTCTATGAGAACATGGGCGCTCGGATGGTTCGCGAAGTGGCCAGCAAGACCAGCGATGTTGCCGGTGACGGCACGACGACGGCGACGGTGTTGTCGGAGGCGATCTTCAACGAGGGCCTGAAGGCCGTGGTTGCAGGTGTCAATCCGATCCAAATGAAGGCGGGCATCGACAATGCCGTTTCGGACATTGCGGCTCAGCTGCAAAAGATGGCCACCAAGGTCAAGGATCAAGAAGCGATGGCCAACGTGGCCACGATCGCTAGCAACAACGATCGCGAGATCGGAGAGCTGTTGGCCGACGCCATGTCAAAGGTCGGAAAGGACGGGGTGATCACCGTTGACGAAGGCAAGAGCCTGAAGACCGAACAGGAGTGGGTTGAAGGGATGCAGTTCGATCGCGGCTATCTGTCGCCGTACTTCGTCACCGACTCGGCCAGCATGGAAGCGGTTCTAGAAGACGCCTACATCTTGGTCTTTGAAAAGAAGATCAGCAGCATCAAGGACATGGTGCCACTGCTGGAAAAAGTGGTCGAGCGTGGCAAGCCGTTGCTGATCATCGCAGAAGACGTCGACGGCGAGGCTCTGGCAACGCTAGTCATCAACCGCTTGCGTGGCACGTTCCCCGTTGCCGCCGTGAAGGCTCCCGGGTACGGCGACCGTCGTAAGGCGATGATGGAAGACATCGCGATCCTGACCGGTGGTCAGGCCATCTTCGAAGCCTTGGGCATCAAGCTGGAAAGTGTTGATTTGACTTACTTGGGACGCGCCAAGAAGGTCATCATCGACAAGGACAACACCACAATCATCGAAGGTGCCGGCAAGAGCAGTGACATCAAGGCTCGCATCGAGCAGATTCGCCGCGAAATCGACAACAGCAGCAGCGACTACGATCGCGAGAAGCTGGAAGAGCGTCTAGCCAAGCTGGCCGGTGGAGTTGCCAAGGTGAACGTTGGTGCCGCCACCGAGAGCGAGATGAAAGAAAAGAAGGCGCGAGTAGAAGACGCGCTGCATGCCACTCGCGCAGCTGTCGAAGAAGGGATCCTTCCCGGAGGCGGCGTCGCGCTGCTGCGTGCCAGCGGCAAGGTCAAGCCTGCCGAGGACATGGCTGACGACGAAAGGGTTGGCTACAACATTGTGCTGCGTGCGTGCCGATCGCCATTGACCATGATCAGCGAGAATGCCGGTCAAGATGGTGGCATCGTCTGCGAAAAGGTCTTGGGCATGAGCGGCAACAACGGCTACAACGCCCTGACCGACACCTACGAAGATCTTGTTAAGGCAGGTGTGATCGACCCCACGAAGGTGACTCGCACCGCGCTCAGCAATGCCGCCAGCGTTGCAACGTTGCTGCTGACCAGTGACGCGTTGGTCGCCGAGAAGCCCAAAGAGGGCGGAGCGGCCGGTACCGGTGGCGACCACGACATGTATTGATCGACGCAATCGGTGAGCTTGGCTCGTCGAGGGTGAAGACTTCAAACAGCGGCGATGGGAGATCACTCTCATCGCCGCTTTTTTTGGGTCCATCCGGGTTTTCTGTGGGTGAATGGCTGGGGTTGGAGGTTTCCGATCTCTCAGGCCTCTCCAACAAAGGCAACTGCTGCCCTCGTCTACACCAGCCATCGGTCGCCCACTCGCTTCGCTCGAACAGGGCGAGCGACCGATGGCCGGCTCCGACGAAGGCAGCAATCAACCGTTTTGACAACGTTTTTCCCCGAGTCCCCTTTGCCGAGCCGGAGCGGCGGTTTGGCGACCTCGAACGATCGCACCCACAAGAAACCCGGATGGACCTTTTTTTGTGGGTGATCGGCCCGATGTACTTAGGCCAGCCTTTGTTGCGCGTGCTCAAGCTACAATCATGGGCACCCAAGGCACGACATCTAGACGAGATCAGCCATGATGACTCGACGATCCTTTCACAGTACGTTGCTAACCGCCTCGCTGTCGGCAATGGCACAGGCCTCCCCCCCGCGTCAGGTCGATTCCGCGGAGCAGGATGCTGAATGGGACGAAAATCGTGTCGATCGAGTACGCGGGCTGCTCCTGGGAAGTTTGCTGGGGGACGCGTTGGGCGGACCGTTTGAATTTGCAGATCGATCGGACGTCGAAGACCTGTTGCCGAACTGCCGCCAGTGGCCGTTGTCGAGACGCCTGGACGACGCGCAGATTGACGCTTTGGCGGACCAGTTGAGGCTGGAGCCCTACGAACAGTTGCGTCCGGACATCGCGCCGTACGGACCGTGGCGCAGGACGGCGCCAGCTGGAACCTTAACGGACGACTCACGTCACAAAATCGTCTTGATGCGGGCGCTGCGCGGTGTTGCATCCGAGGCACGACGCCACATCAGGGCTGACGACTTGGCCAAGCAGTTTCTCAAGTTCCCCCGGCTGGACCATGACCTGAAGTACGCGAGTAACGGGTCGGAACAGCAGGCGATGCGGTCCGGCCTGCGCGAGTACCACTTTGCGGCCCGTTGGCAACTGGGCCAAAGGGACACGCAGTTGGCACTTCCCATCAGTCGCCTGTGGTCTGGAGTCGACAACTGCAGTGGCCAAATGACGCTGCTTCCCTTGGCGGCTTTGCACATCGGGCAGCCGGTTGAGGCTTACCGAGCGACCTATCAGGTCGACTTCATTGACACGGGAAACGCCAGAGACATCGTTTCAGCTTTGGTCGCTGGCATCTCGATGCTGCTTCAGCCTAGCGGCGGTCGCGTTGCACCGTCGACGGCGTTCGACCGACTGGTTTCGACGATGAGGTCGACCGATCCTTATCGCTTCGCCGAAGTCCCGTTTGTCGGACGCCGACTGGATCACTGGCTGGACTTGGTCGATTCCATTGTTGAGCGTTCCGATGGCAGACCCGCAAAGCTTTTCCAATTACTAGAAACGGAGGGGAAGCCGAAGTACTTCTGGGATGCTCATTTCACGTTGTTGGTTCCGCTGGTGATGCTGAAGGCCTGTCGACACAATCCTCTTGCGGCACTGAGGCTGACGCTGGACTTTGGTCACGACACCGACTCGTATGCCCAAGTCCTGGGCGGTTTGGCGGGCGCGATCCATGGTTCGACCATTTTCGGCAAAGAGATGCGAGATACGATCGAACGTCGTTTGCAAGAGGATCATGAAGAGTCCTTGGAAGACTGGGTCGAACTGCTGGTCGCAGACACGCAATGAGGACTTGGCGGCCACCAAGGAAAGACCAAACAACCATTGGCGCAACCAGCTGCCAAGCAGGAGGGTCACTCGTGCGTATCGCCTTTGTGAACGTTGCGATGGGCGCTGTCACAAAGAAAGCGCGCTCCGACCGTTCGAACGTCCGACTCTCCCGGAGGGAGAGTGAACTGTAGAGACTTGAGCTACCACCTAAGATTCCATGTCGATTGCACCCTTTGAATTGCTCACCCGTGGTGACACGTCCAAGCTGACCCACTGGCTGACTG
>JBCCUO010000480.1:0-4144 GCA_039196805.1 Planctomycetota bacterium
AGCCACAATCGGGGACAAGACATCATAGGCTGGGCCGACGAAAACGGGCAAGGCAAAACCCTACCCGTCTGGAAAGGGGGCGGCGTTGGTCTGGGTTGACTTCACCGGCCTGGTCCGAGACGTTCTCGGGCTCGTTTCAGCTTCCCTCGTTCTGATCCTCCCTCCCCGTTTTGGGGAATCGGGGCCTGCACCATGCGTCGAATCGGCAAACTTGATACCTCCGCCGATGCGGCCCGATTCTGTGACTATCTGATCACCCAATCAATCGAGGCCAAATTCGAAGAAGACGGTGAGGGCGTGGATGTTTGGATTCGGGACGAGGCGACGGTCGATCGGGCCCGACAAGAGTTGGCCGAGTTTCAAGCCAACACCGCCGACGGTCGGTACGACGTCAGCGAACAGGCGAACAAGATTCGTCTGGAGAAGGTCCGCGAGAACCAACGACGACTGAGCCACCAAAAAGACATTGGCAAGTCGTTTCGCACCCCTGGCAGGGCGATGGGCGGGATGAGTCTGGGTGGACGTCAGCAGGCGATCCCCGTGACGATCACGTTGATCGCTTTGAGTGTCTTGTTCGGCCTTGGCCTGAACTTCAGCAACCCGCCCATGGATAGGTCGCGGGAACGGTTTGACCTGAGTCGTGCTGGTGAGGCATACCAGTTGCTCAAGTCCGGTGAAGCGTCCTTGCCGCTGCAGGTCTTTAATGCAATGTCGTTTGTGGACCTGCGAGCGTTTTTCGAAAGCGACGGTGATGGGTTCGCCTCGATGAAGCAGGGCCAGCTCTGGCGCCTGATCACCCCCATGTTGATCCATGGTGGAACGTTTCACCTGCTGTTCAACATGATCATGATGTTCCAGCTGGCTTCCATGCTGGAACGCGTCCACAACTCTTGGCGTCTGCTTGCCCTGGTCGTCTTAACGCAAGCAGCCGCGATGCTGCTGCAGGCCGGCCTGCCTGACTGGCTGCCACGCGAGCTACGCGGTAGTCCGTTTGCCGTCGGCGCGTCCGGCGCGGTGTTTGGACTTTTTGGTTTCATCTGGATTCGGCCCAAATTTGACGGAACCTATCCCATCCGAATTTCGTCTCGGAACGTGGCGATCTTGATCGGTTGGCTCTTCGTCTGCATGACGCCCTTGATTCAAGGCATCGCCAACGGAGCGCACGTGGGCGGACTGCTGATGGGGATGTTTTTGGCCGCCGTTTGCTCCAAGAAGCTCACCGGCTAGCCGGACAGCGTCACCTGGAAATCGGTTCGCTGGCGACGTGTGACGTTTCCGCCAGCGTAATCGGGAATCGTGATCTGGAATCGGGCGGCGTCGTTGACGAAGCGGATACAGCGGGGGGCCGGCCACGGGTCAGGAAACGATGGATCAGACCAATCAAGTCGTGACTCAGGAATCGACGCCTTCGTCCATCGCACCGGTTGGCATTGGCCACGCGTTGGCCGAGGTGATTCGGGTGGCGCTTCCGCTGATGGTCAGCACAGGCACATTCAGCTTGGTGCTGTTCGCCGATCGGACTCTGCTGCTGTGGTACGACGGGGCCTGCATGAGTGCTTCGATGGCCGCAGGGAACGCCTTTTGGACGCTGATCTGCGTGCCCGTCGGGATCGTTTCGATGACCAGTGCGATCATCGGTCAATGCATCGGATCGGGCCAACCCGCTCTGGTCGGGCGGCTGCTGTGGCAAGTCCTTTGGTTGGCGTTGTTGTGCGTGCCGCTGTTTGCTGCTTGTGCCTGGTTTGCACCAGAGCTGTTTGCCGGTTTCGGCCAACCGACCGAACTGATCGGCTTGGAGTCGACTTATCTGCGTATCTTGATGTGCGGAGCGATCGGCATTGTTATCGAAGCCGGTTTATCGGGCTTTTTCAGTGGCACCGAAAGAACGTACGTGATCATGTGGGTCAGCCTTGCCTGCGGATTGCTGAACGTGGCGTTGGATGTTGTGTTGATCTTTGGCTTCGCAGCGCTACCGGCGATGGGCATCACCGGCGCCGCGATCGCCAGTGCGGTTTCGTTCTGGTTCAAAGCACTGGTGTTTGCCGGGTTACTGGCATGGCCGACTTACGAGGCCGTTTACGGTATCCGCAGCGGACGAAGTCTTGATCGTGGCCTACTGAGGAAGTTGTTGTTCTTTGGGCTCCCCTCTGGCTTGATGTACGTGGTCGAAGCCGGAGCGTTCGCCTTCATCGTCTTGCAGATTGGCCGTCTGGGTGACGTCGCACTTCAAGCGACCACGATGGCGATCAATTTCAATATGGTGGCTTTCATTCCTTTGGTTGGCGTCTCGATCTCGGCTTCCGTGCTGGTGGGCAAGCACCTTACCGAATCAGGCCCCAAGCGCGCGAAGCACGTGGTGATCGCGTCGCTATTGATCGCATGGTCGTACTCGCTTGTCTGGGCGTTGGCCTACCTTGGCTTGCCCGACCAGATGCTTTCGCTTTATCGAACGTCATCAATGTCAGCGGAATCGCTGCAAGCGATGGAGATAGCCCGTGGGCTGCTGGGCTTTGTCGCCATCTATGTGATCTTTGATGCCACCCAGTTGATACTTGCGGGAGCCTTGCGCGGAGCGGGAGACACGTGGTTCGTCTTGATCGCTGGCGGCAGCGTCTCGGCGATTGCCATTGCCATCGGGTTCTACGGCGAACCAGCCGATCAGCCGCTCCGTTGGTGGTGGTGGATGGTCACGATGTGGATCCTGATGCTCTGCCTGGCAATGACCGCTCGGTACCTGCAGGGCCGATGGAAGTCGATGCGAATGGTCTGATCTGCGGCAGCCGATGGACTGACCTGTCAAGTTTGCTGAAAGGAGTAGACGCTCCCCAGCCCCAAAATGCGGGTCAACTCGTCCAGCGCCGTCAGACATTCTTCATGAAGCATTCGGTCAGCCAGATCGTCTTGTCGAAGCGTTTCTCGGTAGTGTCGGTTCACCCATTGCTCAATCTGCCCCGCAAGCAACTCGGTCCAGAGCACGCCCTGGGAAACCGCTTGGACTTCGGGCGGGGTCAAGACCACACGCAAACGAAGACACGCGGGTCCGCCACCGTTGTTCATGCTTTGCCCCAAGTCAACGAACTCGACCTGACCAAAGACGCCTTCGTCGACCAGGGAAGCCAGCAAGCTGCGGACCTCGGCCTGTTCGTGACACTGACGGGGTGCCACCAGCACGGTTGTGTCTTCCGGAGTTGTGACAATCTGGCTGTTGAACAAATAGGTGGCGACCGCCTGGTCCAGACTCACCTGCTGCTGTTTGACTTCGACGATTCGAATCGCGTCTTGGGTCGCTTTCCGCAGGGCGGCATAGACGCTGGCTGAGTCGACATAAGCCAGCTCGTGGCAGAACAACAACATCCGATGCCCTACGGCAATTACGTCATTGTGAAAGACGCCGGCGTCGATCGCTTCAGCCGTCTGCCTTGCCATTACGGTCCGGTCAGGATCAAGTCCGTGCATTCGAGCGATTGTCTGGGAAGCTTGCAGCGTCTGCCTTGCCGGGTGTCGACGAGGACGCGTCGCATCCGCTGACCCGCCGTGGCCATAGACAAACAGTTGGACGCCCGAGTCGGCGAAGTTGCCTGCGAATCGGGTGTGATTCGCAGCGCCCTCGTCACCCATGTCCGTCGAACAGGGCAGGGCCGGATGATGAACGAAGCGTGACTCATCCGCAAAAACTGCCTTGAGCAGACCGGCCGTCGTCGAGGTTTCGTTGGCGCGGTGCAGGCTGGTAACCAGGTTTGCGGGCGTGAAATGAACGCGACCATCCGACGAATCCGCCGAAGGACAAACGGTCGCCGCGTTGGCCGTCCACATGCTGGACGCCGATGACGCTGCCGCCAAGAGATGGGGCGTGTCTTGATAGGCTGCGGCAGCCACGGCGGCATCGTTGCCGTGGAATCCAAGGCGTCGCAGCAGTTCGAGGTCGGGCCGAGGCTGCGGGGGGATGATGGCTTGCGGAATGCCCAGCGTGGCGAGCTTTCGCATCTTGGCGAGACCCTGGAGCGCCGCGTCGCGGGGGCGCGACTCCGTCGCCTTGTGAGCTTGTGACGCCAGATTGCCCGGCGACAACCCAGCGTAGTTGTGCGTCGGGCCGATCAACCCGTCAAAGTTGAATTCGGTCGCTAATCTGCTGTCCGTCAAGAAC
>JBCCUO010000481.1:0-4135 GCA_039196805.1 Planctomycetota bacterium
ACGCCAGCGGATAGTCGCGGGGGATGTCGTACTTGCTGACCAACACCGCCAGCCAACGTGACGCGGGGTGTCGAAGGCGATCGCCGCGGTCGATGCGCTCGACATCCTCTCGGAGCACCCGTAGCTGCTGCTCGGCGTCTTCCTTCGTCGCTGCCGAATCGACCGCATCGTCGCACCAGCGACACCACGCATAGAGCTGTTGAACATCGCTCCGAAACTCCGCCGGCAGCATTCGCGCTGCCAGCGAAAAAGATCGACTGTGTTTCTGGATAACCTCGGCATGGTTCTGCGGAAATTCAGCCGGCGTTTCAGCGGGATCCGTTGCCGACTTGGCGGTACAGCTCATTTCACTTGTACTCCAAAATCCTTAGCCACCAAGCCGCAGGTGGCCTTCGCGGTGTTGATCACGCCGGGCACGCCCGCCCCCGGATGAGTGCCTCCTCCCACGATGTAGAGTCCTGGGATTTTGTCGGCGCGATTGTGCGGTCGGAAGAACGCGCTTTGCGTCAACTTGGGGGCGACTGAAAATGCTGAACCGTGATGCGCGTTGAGTTCATCTCGAAAGTGATTCGGCGTGAAGTGTCGTCGTGCGACAACGGACTTCTGGAGGCCGGGGAGGTGAGCCTCCAGCGATTCCAGGATGGCGTCGCCGTACGTCTGGGCCACCTTGTCCCAGTTGATCGCAGCCTGTCCTAAGTGGGGGACCGGACTGAGTACATAAAACGCCTCGCAGCCGTCCGGAGCCAAGGAAGGATCAGTTACCGTCGGCGCGTGCAAATACAGACTAAAGTCCTTTGGCAGCTTACTTCCCTTGAAGATGTCATCGAGCAATCCCTTGAATCGCGGTCCGAACAGGATCGTGTGGTGCGCGAGATCTTCGTAGCGACGATTCGTACCGAAGTACATCACGAATAGCGACATCGACCACTCCATCCTCTCCAGACGGCGTGTCGTTGCTTTAGCGGCGTTGGTGGTCCCATAGAGACGCGAATAGGTGTGGTGAACGTCCGCGTTCGATACAACCAGGTCAAAAAGCTCCGTGCCCGCATCGGTATTGACTGCGTGCTTGGAGTGCCCATCGTGATCGACCACTTCGATTCCCCTCACTGGCGACTCTACACGTAATTCACCGCCGACATCCTCGAAGAGACGCACCAATCCTTGCACCAGAGCGCCGGTCCCTCCTCGCGGAAAGAAGACGCCCCACTGCCGTTCGATCCAGTGAATCAACGTGTAGATCGCGCTGGTGTCGAACGGGTTGCCACCGACCAGCAGTGGGTGAAAGCTGAATGCTTGTCGCAGATGTTCGTCCTTGATGAATCGCGACACGGTGGAATAGACGCTTCGGTCGGCGCGAAGACGGGCCAGCTGCGGAGCGACACGCACCATGTCGCTAAATCGCATGAAAGGGACTGCGCCCAGCTCTTCGTAGCCACGATGAAAGACCCGCTTCGAGTACTCGGCAAACCGCCGATACCCTTTGACATCGCGAGGGCTCATCTGTTCGATCTGCCTCAGCAGCCCGGCTTCATCAGAAACGTAGTCAAAGGAGACACCGTCAGACCACTGAAGTCGGTACATCGGCTCGACCGGCATCAACTCCACGTAGTCGTCCAGCGACCGGTCTGCCAGCTGGAACAGTTCCTCAAGGCAATGTGGGGCGGTGATGACCGTTGGGCCGGCGTCGAACGTAAAGCCCGCGTCGTTGTAGACGTACGCCCGACCTCCCGGCTTATCACGAGCCTCGAAGCAAACCGTTTCGAAACCCATCGCCTGTAGACGGATCGCAGCGGCCAAGCCACCGAAACCGCTGCCCACGACGGCGGCACGACCACGACGGCCTGGACTACCGGCAGGACTTGGTCGATCAAGCCCGTTGGTCTCTGATGCGTGCGGATGTTCTACTGTTGCGGACATTGTCTAGCCTGGTCGTTGAAGCTTGCTGAGGATCGAACGCATCGACCTGGTTGAATCGACATGCTCGCCCAGTAAGGTCAAACTTCGCTGCAGTTTGACTTGGATTTGATCGTTGCCCTGATCGCCAACCCGATCAACGAGTCGGCAGGCGATCGATCTCAACGCTTCCGCGTCATCTGGTGCTTTTCGTAAACGATGGCGGAGTGCGAACAACTCGATCTTCGAAAGGCTTTGTGACGCCCAAGCCCACGGCCAAGTGACTCGTGCGTTCCTGAGATCGTCGCATCGCTGGTCACCCTCGCTGAATCGCCGCAATTCCATCAGGTCGTTATGCATCTGCAAGCAGATACCGACGTTCATCCCGAAACGGCCAAGGGCGTTGCGGGTGACCCTTCCCGCACGCGCCGCAGTGGCGCCCAACCACGCCGACACGGCTGTGAGGCCGCCGGTCTTCAAGCGACTGATGGCGCGTGCGGTCGGCGCAATCTCGGTTGGCTGCAAGCGATCGACGGAGGCGGCCAGGTCGAGCGCCTGTCCTTCGTGGCAACGCCGAGCGGTGCGCACCAGCTGGCGGACCATGCGAGCTGAAGTCTGCTGATCCAGCCGTGTATCCGAAAGTCTTTCCAACGAACGGAAGTACATCCAGTTTCCCGTATTCAACGCCAGCGGCACGCCGATCTCACGATGCAGCGTCGGGTGACCACGACGTTGAGCGGAATCGTCTTCGATATCGTCGACGATCAAGGAGCCCGCGTGCAAAAGTTCGATTGATTCGGCGACTTGCGGTGGGGGATCACCCTGACCGCCCGCCATGCGGAAGGACTCGTTGACCATTTCGGCTCGGATGCGTTTGCCGAAACGCGTCAGGAATCGTTCCGAAGGACCGGTCAACGCTTCCTCCCAAAGTCGATGGGGAACGGCTGCGCTCGAACGGAGACCGTTTGGTTGATGGTGCCTCGCCGTCCCTTGGCCAGATGAAGCAATCATTGGTTTTCTCCATTTAGGTAGGACTGGATGAATTGGAGCGGACGAAGTCCCCTGAGCGTTGGGGGGACTCCGACGACGATCTGCCGCGCGTCGCGAACGGTGAACCGATGTGAATAGAAGCGTTCAATCGCCTGGTCGTTAAGCACGCCATAGAACCTTCGAAAGATTTGGTGCCGTTCACTGGGCGCGACCAATCGAAACAGCAGTCGATTCAAGAGCCTTGCGTACTTTGATCTCCAGCGATGCTGATCAGACAACGCTGCGACACGGTCAACAGCTTGCTCCAAAGGGCCGGAGGCCACCGCATCCGCGAACGCGACAGCCATCGGAAAGGAGTATCCGGTCGCTGCGTGAAACCATCCTCCCGCGTAGCCGCCTGACAGTGGCGACGAGGCGTCGGGCAGCATCTCGGAAGTGAACGGCATCGGCAAAACGCCCGACTCTTCACGCCGCACTGTGAATCGTCCGACGCCTTGACGACTGACATAGTCGCAAACCAGATCAAGGCATTGATCCCGACTGCAATCCGGTGTGTCCGAGAAACGAGTGTCTTCGATCAGCACCCGCCGCGGCCCGAAGGGCAAGGCGTACAAAAAGCGAAACCCATCGCTTTGATCAACCACACTTTGCATCAGAACAGGCGATTCAAACGGCCATGCGGACTCGAATTCCATCTCGAAGCCAAAGAATTTCTGATAGCCGCAGCCCGCAAATCTGTTTGATGTCGCAGCAGGACCGCGGCAGTCGATCACCAACCGTCCCTGAACTTGCTGACCACACGTCGTGACAACCTGATCGCCCTCTATCTCGGCGACGTCTGTCCCCGTCATCAATTGGCACTGGAGTTCATTGCCCGGCATCACTGACGCTGTCTGGCCGCCGGCGGTGGAGCCTTCCGCCTGAAGCATCGACAACTCGCGCCCTACTGACAGCGATTCCAGTTCGGCGCGTTGCGGTTGAAACAAATCGCCAACAACTCGAGCAAAATGATCTGATGAAATCGAGGCGTAGGACAGCTGAACTCGGCGGTGAAAACCACCGATGTAAACTTCGTAGCCAGGCCATCGATGTTGAATGAGTGGCTCGGTCCAGGCTCGGCATGACTCTGGTACGTCTCCTGGGTGGAAAGACCAGGTGTGATTACCCGCCAGCACAGATTCTCGTTCGATCAACGCAACGCGGGCCTCCGGTTGGTGATGACGCAACGCCATCGCCAGCAAGCCACTTTGCA
>JBCCUO010000482.1:0-4132 GCA_039196805.1 Planctomycetota bacterium
CGGCGTGCCGCGGAAGGATCTCGGAGACTTGAAAATCACCGCGGGTCGAAATCGGCTGGAACGGACCACGCACCTCCGCCGGGGCATCCGGTTTCATGTCGAAGGTGTCCAGCTGGCTGGGGGCACCCAAATTGAAAATCATGATGCACGAGCGTTTGTCCTTGTCAGGATCCACGGCACCGTGCTCATGTGCGGCCAAGTACTGAGGCAGCCCCAACCCGATCGCCCCCAATGTTCCAACTTGTAGAAAGTCGCGGCGGGTCAGCCCGTTGCAAGTGTGTGACTCAGCGCGAGAGGTCAGATTCAGCATGATCCAAGATCGCGAAACAGGGAAAGGAAGGCGTCAGCCACAACATTGTAGACGGCTAAAGGCCTCTTCGCCTTGCAATGATCCCGCATCCGTTTGTACAAATCACGCATGGCACGAGATTCAACGTCCGCAAACTCCCGACTCTTTCAAGTGGTGAACGATCCAGCGTCGCTGCTGCCGCTGTTCGATTTTTTGCCTCATGTTTACTTCTACGCCAAGGATTCAAACGGCCGGTTTGTCGCGGTCAACGAAGCCTTAGCTCAGCTTCGCGGCGTCGCTAACCGACAGGAGCTGCTGGGCAAGACCGATCTGCAGGTTCATCCGACCTACTGGGGTCAGCGGTATCAGCAAGAGGATCGGGAGGTCCTGGAACGGGGTTTGGCGGTCCGTCACCGTCCGTGGCTAGTGCCCGACAGCAGTGGGCACCTGCGCACGTTTCTGTCCAGCAAGATTCCGCTCTACGGGAAAGTGGGACGCCCCGTCGGCATCGCCGGCGTGATGTACCGCCTGGGTGACGACCAGCTACCGCAGCGTCCCCAATCGGCACTGCAGCCGGCCATCGAGTTGATCGAACGTCGCTTTGGCGAACCGATCACCGTGCAGACACTCGCCAGAGCCGTAGGGCTGTCGGCCAGTCAGCTAAACCGCCGATTCCAGTCCGCGTTTGAATCGACCCCTTCGCAATACTTGCAGCAGGTCAGGATCCAGCAAGCAACTCGGCTGCTGGCGGAGTCCGACGATTCGGTTGCCGACATTGCTCAGGCGACCGGCTTCTACGACCAAGCCCATCTGACGCGCACGTTCCGCAAGTGGATGCAAATGACGCCCACGCAGTTTCGAAACCTCGAATAGCTTCAGGGATAGTGCGGAGACAATGTGGCCAGCCTTGTCCGAAGGGCAGGCTTGGGGGTGTGTGGCCTCTGATCCGACTTACTCGGTGCGCGAAGCGCGAAAGCGGCTCGGGATTACGGAGTGATCTGTCGACGATCCGCCATCGATGACGTTTGATCGCTCGTTAAACGTCGGACACCCGACGCCGCGCGGTGCGTCGGAAGTGGGGCGCTGGGACGGTCTGTTGGCTTGGTGGATGGACCTGGTCACCACTTCCACCTACGCCGTCTAGATCACCAAGGTATTCTTCGCGAACCTTGGGGTGCTGCTTGACTTCCTCCGGCGTGCCGTCAATCAAGACTTGTCCTTGATAGATGACGTAGCATCGATCGACCGTGTGGAGGATCTCGCGGGCGGCGTGGTCGGTGATCAACACGCTGATCCCGGAACTGCGGAGCTGTTGAATCACTCCCTGAATCGATTGAACGGTCACGGGATCGATGCCCGCGAATGGCTCGTCCAACATCACGATCTTGGGGTTCGACACCAGGCACCGCGCGATCTCCAATCGTCGTCGTTCACCACCACTCAATCCCGCGGCCCGACTACGACGAATGTGAGTGATGTTGAACTCCTCAAGGAGCTCTTGAGTTCGCGCTCGGCGGGACGCTCGGTCATGCCCCAGCAACTCCAGCAACGAAGAAATGTTCTGCTCGACGGTCAGCTTCTTAAAGACGCTGGGTTCTTGCGGCAAGTATCCCATGTGCCCGTCGCGGGCGCGGCGAAACATCGGCCAGTCGGTCACGTCTTGACCGTCCAGGTACACCCGTCCTCGGTCCGGTTCGACCATGCCGCAGATCATGCGAAAGCTGGTCGATTTCCCCGCACCGTTGGGTCCCAGCAGGCCGACGATTTCCGCGTTGCCCACCTGCAAATTCACGCCGTCCACCACCCGGCGACGTCCGTAGGTTTTCTGCAGGTCGCTGGCCTGAAGTACCGGGAAGTCTTCCTGCTCGTTCGCGACAAGGCCGTTGCTTGACGGCTGCGTGATCGTCATCGAATCAGTCCCATCCGTGAGAAATTCGGTGTAAACGGTACCGGAGAACTCCAGGGGTGCGGCCAAAAAACGACCAACGCTTTACCGACCAGCAAATCGCGTGGAACGTAGTCCGCCTGGTCCCAAAGGTACGCGTCTTCATCCAAAGCCACGATACGCGGTGATCGCGATCGGCTTCCCTTCCAGCACCTCGCGTCGAGGCTTTCCGGACTGTTGTCGCCCATCGGAAAGAATTGGTCCTCTTGCAGCGTGTACTCCACCGTGCGCCGCGAGTCCCAGCCTTGGAATCTTGGCCAAAGCGTCCGATCGCCAAGAATCATCTGAACCTCGCGCATTCCGACAACACGGCCGGTCAGGTCGAACAGAACGTTTGGGTTGTAGTCGTAGACACCGTTGTTGCTGTTTTTGGTGGCGATGTAGTACTTGTCGCGGTCCAACCGCAAATGATGAACAGTTGATTTTCCACCTTGAAAACGAATCGCAACGGGGGCGGCATCAAGCGGATCACCAACCGTATTGAACCGCGGATAGTTGTCACGCTGCGGTCGATAGCGTCGCGAGTCAAACGTGGTCGGCTGGTCAAAACTCAGAACCGAGCCGTCGACCCAAACGAGTAGTTGATCATCGCAGTTGCTGAAACGAATGTTGTGCCGGCCACCACGCAGTTGGCCGGTCGTGGCCATCGGGGTGACATTCGCTTTCCCGTCCAAGCTGTCGAACGACTCAGCTTCCTGGCCATCGGCGATCGACAATGAAACCGTTCCGTCAGCCAGATCAAAACCGGCGCGGTAGGTCACACCCGACTCCACCAACTCCAAGGTCATGTCTTTCGCATCTCTACCCAACTCAACGTTGGCTTCCAAAATCAAGTCGCCGACCCAGTGCATGCCATCGCGTCCCAAACCGCTGGAATTGACCGTCACCTCACCGAACTGAGCGTACGATCCCCCTGAGTCGTAGGAAGGACGAAAGCGACCTCTGCTGTAGCCCGAGCCAAACAGTGAGCTGCCGGACTGTCGCGGCGGTTCGGCATAGACAAACTTGGAAGGAACAAAGGTGTACGAACCGTAGGCGTAGTAGTCTGTGATCAAACCACTGTCGAAGGGATCGACCGATTCCAGAGACTGGCCACGCTCGGCCATCGCCCATTGCTTGTCATCGGGCCAGCGGTGGAAGTAGCGTAGCCAACGGTCACCAGAGGTTGCATCAGCGGTTGCCGTCATGCCCTCTTCGTTGCTGACAATGTCCCAGCCCTCCGCCGTCGGCTGCTCGCTGCCAGGTTGCCACGGCTGCCATCGCGAGGGGTAGTTCGCCTGCAGTAGGAGCTTGGCTTGATGCTGAGTGTCGTGTACCAAATGACGCATCGCCAACAGTTTGTCAGGGGGCTTGCGCGCGATCTGACTCCGCTGCGAATCATCGTCCGTTGGACGGACAAAGACATCGCCATGACGCAGCGTTAACGTCTCGTTGGGCAGACCGACAAGACGCTTGATGTAGTTCTGCTTTGGATTTCCAGGGAACTTGAAGACGATGACATCCCAACGCTCCGGCTCTTCGATCGTGTAGGCGAACTTGCTGACCAGAATTCGATCACCGCTAAAAGTAGCGTCATCAACCTCATTCACGAGATCCAGGCGATTGGCACGGCGACAATTGGGGCAGATTCCGCCGACCACCACTCGGTCGGCCTGGTACGCACGCCGTTCCAGGCTGGCTCCTACCTGAAACTGAGTGCCGCATTGATCGCACTCGATGTCTTTGTGAGCGCCCATCAGCGTGGGTGCCATCGAGCCCGTGGGAATCACGAACGCTTCAGCAACGAAGGCGCGAAAAAGCAGCGCCAGGATGAAGGCGACGACGAAAGCCTCCACCGTTTCCCGCTGAGCCCCCGTCCGGATCCGATCTCCCAGCTTCTCAGCCGCGCTTCGGTTGTC
>JBCCUO010000483.1:0-4107 GCA_039196805.1 Planctomycetota bacterium
CGCAGATGTCCGGTTCCAGCCAGGGCTGTTGAGGCGGACCGCTACGGCTTTGATACACCAATCGCCAGTTTTGCGACTCAGACGCCTCGGCCACTAAGCGACTCGCCTCCTCCAACTGTTTTTGGTAGCTGCAGTTGTCCGCCATCCCCATGGGGATGCTGTGGGCGGTGAACAAGACCGTCGCGTCGTCCGCGTCGGCTCCCAGGGCATCCTTGGCATTTCGGATACTCTCGGCCATCGTGTCGATGAAGTGCGGGTGGTTGAAGCCCATACGGACTTTCTCAACCAGCGGCGCGTCGTCTCCGACCGCTTCGCGAGCCGCGATGATGTTCTCGCGATACTGGCGACAACCGCTGTAGCAACTAAACATACTGGTGAAAAAGGCCAGCGACCGTTTGCAGCCATCGTCCCGCATCTGGCGAAGCGTATTGGGAAAGTAAGGATCCCAATTGCGGTTGCCCCAGTAGACGGGCAGATCGATGTCGTGCCGACGAAACTCGTCTCGGATCGCCTCCAGCAAGTCTCGATTCTGCTGATTGATGGGACTGACGCCGCCAAAGTGCTGATAGTGCTCGGCTACTTCCAGCATCCGCTCGCGCGGTACGTTCTTTCCCCGCAGGACGTTTTCTAGGTACGGGATCACGTCATCGGGCCCTTCGGGACCTCCAAACGAAACCAGTAGAAACGAATCGTAGGGCGGCAAGTCAGCTTCGTTCATGTTCAGGGACTTCAGGGGGTAGGTGGGTCAGGGTGATTATCGAAGGGCAGCAAGGGGCGGGAACTGGACTGAAAACAATTTTGTCTCTGTGGCAGATTCACGTGCGATCGATCTTGTCGCCTGTTCGTCACGCTGCCAGAATCCGCTGCTGTTCCCAAAACAGGCGATTGTCTGGGGGGCAAGCTCGTGACTCGATCTCTTGGCGTGGACGCCGGAGCGTCGGGGCGTGAAACGGGCGTCCAATCGAGATCGCATACCTAACGCAAGGAGTAGCGGACGTGCGAGTAATCTGCAACTTGGCCATGGTGATGGCTATTCTGGCCGTCAGCATCGTGGCCCCCTCGACCGCATCGGCCCAAGACAAATCCCCGCACCGAGTCGGGGTCGTCGATGTCGCGTACATCTTCAAGAACCACGCCGGAATCAAAGCCCAGGTTCAAAAGGTCGAGGGCAACCTCAAGGCCTTCAAGGAAGCCATTGCTGCCAAGCAGCAAGCCCTGAAGGACAACGTGGCCAAGCTGAAGACGTTCCGATCGGGCACGCCTGAGTACGCTGCCCAAGAGGAATCGATCGCGGGCATGGAATCCAAGCTGCGACTCGAAATGGCTCGGAAGCAAAAGGATCTTGCCGATGCCGAGGCGAAGATCTACTTCGAAAACTACCAGCGGATCGCTCAAGCAGTCGAAACCATCGCGAAGTACAACGCCATCAACTTGGTGCTACGCTACAACAGCGAAGACATGGACCTGGCCAAGGGCGAATCGGTGATCCGAGGCGTGATGAAGAACGTGGTGTATCACGATCCGTCGGTTGATCTCACACCTTTGGTGATGCAGTTGTTGGACAAGTCGGTTCCAGTTGCCAGCCGCGCTGCCGGACCAGTTCGCAAGTAGACCCAACTGGGTCAGTTTCGCTGCGATGATTTGTCGTCGCAGCGACGGCGGTTTACGCCGAAACATCGTTTGATAGGGAAGATCGCTGCACGATGCGGCGAACCGGCCGCAGGGAGGCAAACGCGATGCATCCGTCGCGTAACCAACACACGATCGCAGAGAGCTGCCAAGTCAGCGGCCGCGGCTACTGGAGTGGCCAAGCGGTTTGCGTGCAGCTTCACCCTGCCGCCGCTTGCACCGGCATCACGCTGGTTCGTAGCGACTTGGTGGACCAACCATCGTGTCCCGCCACCAGCGACTTCGCCATCGACGCTGACTTTCGCACCAATCTTGTTTGCGGGCCGGCCAGGTTTCAGATGGTTGAACACCTGATGGCCGCATTGGCCGGGCTGGAAATCGACAACTGTCTCGTTGAGATCGACGGCGAAGAACTACCTGGGCTCGACGGCAGCTGCCTGCCTTACGTTCAGGCTCTACAGAACGCTGGGCTGGTCATTCAGGCTGCCGCTCGCCCGCGTTTCGTCGTCAAAGAGACGATCCGCGTGTCCCGAAATGATACTTGGATCGAGGCGACGCCCTCTACTGATGGCTACGCCCACTTCGCATACGACCTGAACTACGGTCAGCGGTCACCGATCAGACCGCAGAGCTTTGCAGCTCGAATGACGCCTCGCAGCTTCGCCACCCGAATCGCACCCGCGCGAACCTTTGTCACTGCGGAACAGGCACAGCAACTTCGAGCCGCCGGCGTTGCCGCGCATGTGACGAACCAAGACTTGCTGGTATTTGATGACCACGGGCCGGTCGACAATCCGCTGCATTTCGACAACGAATGTGCCCGACACAAAACACTGGATCTGATCGGAGATCTGGCGATGGCGGGGATCGACTTTGTCGGGCAAGTTCGTTCGCACCGCGGAGGTCATATCCTGAACGGCCAAATGGCGCGGAAGCTACGCCGGGCGTACGACACGCAGTTGGAAGGCCAGGACCCGTTTCGCAACAGTCGGAATCGAAATGCCGCTTAGTGTCACACTGCTTGGATGCCGCACGAACACCGTGACGACGGTCACGCATTATCCCACCCCAAGACGTCAACCGAATTGATTGCCGGAGAACAGATGAGTGCCATCATCGCTCAGACCGCTGTGGTCGATCCACGTGCCAAGCTGGGGAAGAATGTCCGCATTGGCCATTTCTGTGTGATCGGTCCCGAAGTCGAAATCGGCGATGACACGCAAGTCGAAGATCACGTGATCATTTCCGGGGTCTCACGGCTAGGCGAACACAATCACGTCTTTCCCGGTGTGATTATTGGTTCGCACCCGCAGGACGTCAGCTACCAGAACACAGCGACGCGTGTGGAAATCGGTGACGGCAACGTATTTCGCGAACACTGCACCGTGAACCGCGCCAGCGAAAAAGAAGACGGCGTCACCCGCATCGGTGACAACAACTACTTCATGACGGGCACTCACATCGCCCACGACTGCAAGCTGGGCGACCGAATCGTGATCGCCAATAACTGCATGCTCGGTGGGCACGTCCACATTGGTAACGACGTCACGATCGCAGGTGGAGTCGGAGTGCACCACTTCGCTTCCATTGGGACGCTCAGTTTTGTCGGCGCGATGAGCACGGTGCTGCACGATGTGCCACCCTACATGTTGGCGGAGGGCACCAAGGGTCTGCCCCGCGCAGTCAATCGCGTTGGGCTGATACGCCACGATTATCCCCAGGAAGACGTTGATGTCCTGAAGCAAGCGTTCAAGTTGCTTTACCGTTCACGAGTCGGCGCCGAGGCGGCCCGCAGAGAGATGTTCGAAACAGGTCCCATACGGCCGGTACTGGCTCACCTATTTGATTTTCTGGATCACTCCAACGGTGGCCGCCATGGACGCGGCCGTGACCGACGCAGGAAGGCAGCATGAATCGATTGCGAGTCGCCGTTATCGGCGCAGGACACTTGGGACGCATCCACGCCAAGCTTCTCGGTCAGGTCCAGGGTGCGGAACTGGTCGCCGTGTGCGACCCCAATGAATCGGCAGCCAAGCAAGTCGCAGCTCCATTCAACGTGCCCGCGCATACGGACTATCGGGACTGCCTCGCTTCGATCGACGCCGCCGTGATTGCAGCGCCGACAGACTTCCACAGCGACATCGCAAAGGACTGCCTGAAGGCGGGCAAACACTTGTTGGTGGAGAAACCGCTGGCCGCCAACGGCGCCGACGCGAAACGATTGGCCATGCTGGCCCAGGCTCGTCACCTTACGCTTCAGGTCGGTCACGTCGAACGATTCAACCCCGCCTTTGCTGCGGTCGAAGACATTCGGCAAGACGTCAAGTACGTCGAAGCCGTTCGGGCGTCACGGTTCCCAGGCCGTTGCTTGGACGTGGGCGTTGTGATGGACTTGATGATTCATGATTTGGATCTGGTGCTGTCGATGACCGACGCACCCATTTCATCGGTTCAGGCGAGCGGCGTGGCGGTCGTCAG
>JBCCUO010000484.1:0-4088 GCA_039196805.1 Planctomycetota bacterium
CACGCACGCGCCGACTTCGAAAGGCTGCAGACGCTGAAGGGTGAACAGCTTGTATCCGACCTAAAACTTCAGCAGGCAGAAAAATCGCTGCGCGGATCAGAGGCGAAGGTGGATATGGCAAAGTCCGATCTACTGCTGTCACAGAAGGGCTTGGCGGCGAAGCAGCGGGACCATGCATCAAGAATTGCACGTGCTCAGGCTGACATCGACTATGAGTCCGCTCAGTTTGCCAAGGTTCAAAGTGAACAGGCGAAGGTTGAGAGCGATCTAGAGAAAGCAAAGCTAGAACTATTGAAAGTGGACCGTATCGTAACCGAGTCTCGAGCAGCCCTGTCGGAGCCGCGGACTCTGAGGATCACCGCGCCAATCTCAGGGATCGTGACTGGTATGACAGACGACGAAATCGTTCGCGAGGGCGGAACGATATGCATGATTTTGCCCAGTAACGAACTTGAGAGTCGGCCCAACGCCAAGCCATCCAACGTTGCCGATCACGTCCCGTCGTCGTTTGAGAGCACGGACGTCCATAGTGACACGTTGAAGTTCTCAGGAATCCCAGGCGACCGAATCGCATCGATTTTCCGTCCCGCTTCCGCTCTCGGGCGGCGGTTGAACTCAGATCGACAACAATTGCTATCAGCGGAGAAGAAGTTGAAGGAGGTGCAGGAACAGGTGGTTGTGGCTGAACGAGAGTTGGCCGATCGCAAGCTGAACCTCGCCAAACTTGATTCCGTTGACTCCGTCGCGACGCAGACACGGCAGCTTGCCGAAGCCAGTGTGGGGTATCGCAAGCAGAAGCTTGCTGTTCTGCGGGAGCAAGTGGACGAACTGAGCGACTTTATCAAGCGTCTCAAGAAGGAGCTAACGGCGGCGGAATTCAAGCGGAGCACCTCCACAGCGATCGTGGCGGCCCAGGTGGAAGCGGCAGAGCAGTTGCATCAGTCTCAGGTTAGTCTCATCAGCGTGTTGAAGCGTCGCGTCGAAGACGGCGTCCAGGATTCTGAAAGTCTTCGGAAGGCTGAGCAGGCCGCAGAGACAACTCGAGCGGAGGTCGATCAGCTGACGATTCTGCGAGACTACTACCAGAACCTAGAAAAGCCGGGTTTCGGTACGGCCGAGGACGAGAAGAACAGCATCCTTGCCATGCTGAGAATTCAGGTCGACGCGGCGGAAAGACGGCGCCGAATCCAACGCGAGCTGACAAACAGTGCGAGAACGGGGTATCAGAGCGGAAGAACTCCGGTCGATGAGGTCCTGTTGGCAGAGCAGGCGGAAGCGAAGACTGCGGCTGAGATCCGCCAGCTAGAAGCACTGCTCAACTATTACACCGATTATCCGTCTAGCGACGCCGACTCGCCCTTTTTCGAGCCGGCTGCAATGACGAGAGAAGACAACGGCGCCCCGTGAGGCAATCTGCTGTCGACTTCCACGTAGAAACTGGTCTTTGCCCCTAGGGCTGGTTCGCGGTACCGTTTGCCGTCTTCATCACCCGCCACGGACGGCCATCCACGGATGTCGCGCTTTCGACACCAACCAGTTCACGCTGCGCGGCAAGCTTGCTTGGCGGTGTCTGAACGTATGGCAGCGGGTCGCCCCCAATGGTTTTGCCCTCAAGTATTGATGGGCATTCTCTTTTGCGTCCAGGTTTCGGGGGTTCAGGCTCAAGCGGTAGCGGACACCAATTCCGGCCTGACATCGCCGCCGCCGTCGGCGAATGTTGCATCGACCCCGGCAGAATCGGTGGCAGGAGCCACGCTGAAACTGGATACGGACGACGGTTTGCCGCAATGTCGACCTGGCGAGACCATTTCAGCCACGCTCCGTGCGACCCGACTTCGGGATCATGCCGGGCAGTCACTGCTTTGCCAGTTCCAGCTTCGCCGTGTCGATTCGGACACCGTGGTATGGCAACAGTCCAGTGATTTGCGTTTGGCCGCGGAAGGCGGCGGAGAGTTGACGCTACCGATTGCCGTCCCTGCCGAAGAAGGCGTGTATCAACTGAGTGGTCAACTGAAGGCAGGACCCGATCGATTGTGGGCTCGCCTTCGCGGGAAGGAACGCGTAGTTGCTGTCGCCAAGACTCCAGTCGTCGTGCTGGACCGTTTCGGTTCGTCCGAGCCCAACGCAAAGCTACCGGCACCCATCGTCCGATGGCAAAGCGTTGGGCAGATCAACGCAACCGACCAAGAGGGTTGGTGGATCACTCAGTGGCTGCCTGGGCAGTCGGGAACGCGGATCCTTCGACGCATCAACTTGTCCCTAGGCGAAGCGGAGCCGGAAACGCATGACGGCAAAGACCTGTTAGTGATTCCGCCGGGGGAGTCGGTCGAACGGGTGCTTCCGACTGGCGTTGATGTCGATCAGCCGCATCGTGTGACGCTACGCTATCCCACCGGTTCGATTGGACACGTCCGGGTTGAGATGCTTGACCCGACCAGCAAAGCCCCAGTCGCCGAGTCGTGGGTGCTGCGTCCCGATACGGAAACATTCCAGGTCAATCCCGGTGGCGGTTCGGAAGCTGTGTGGCAGGAAGCGGCGGTGGTCGTGTTTCCTGGCAGGACTCCGTTGATTCGCCTGACCAACTTGGATTCGACGAGGCCCTCGCGTTTGCAATCCATCCAAGTTGACACCGCGGCGACGACAGCCGGCGACGATGCAACGTCGAGCCAAGACAACCCGCCCCTCCGTAGCGTTTTGTTTCAACTGGACGACGATCATTGGTGGCGACAGATCTCCAAGGACGTCTCGTTGGCGTCGCGGTATCGTGACGACGCTGCCACGCTTAGCCTTCAGCGACTCAGTGCGGGCTTGGATCGCTTGATCTTCTACCTGGCAACGCACGGCTACACCGGGGCGGCGCTTCCCCTTTCCGGACAGAACGCAGCGCGCCCGTTCGCGAAAATCGAGCAACAGCTCATCTACGAGCGGTTCGCACGAGCGGGAATGGAAGTTCAAGATCGACGTGCAACGGAATTGAAACCAGACAGCCAGATCGTTGAATACCAAGTGGTTCATCGCGAGAAGATGTCTCGATACCTGACGGCCCAATCGGACTGGACGGCGAAGCTTGAACGTCAGTCACCACCGCCCGGTCCGAAGCAAGTCGTGCGACTTCGCTTCATGGAGCATTTGGGCCCGCAAAGCAGCGAGATGGCGATTGCCGCGATCGTTGAAGCGATAGCGGCCCTCAATCCCGGAACGATTATCGTTCAGTCGGCAGACTCGGGGTGGATCAGCGACGAAGCGCTGTCCAGTACGTTGCGAAGCGTGGCCGTGCTACCGCTTCATCCCATTCAGTGGATTGCTTCTTCTGACCCGATCCAGCAGACGGTTCGGCTACGCGTGATTCCCGATGGTTCCGCTTGTTGGTTGGTCGTCTGCAACCTGGCTCCTTGGGACAACGACGTGTCGATCGGTGCAGCTGGGCCGCTCAGATTGTCCGCTGTGCACGCCCTGGGTAGTGAGCTTCGTATGGATGTTGAGACGAGTTCGTCAGAGGCGGCTGCCCCGAACGTCGGCGACAAAGAAGGTTCGGCTGACCCGTCGGTATCATCGATACCTGATTCGCTGGCGATCGACGAAATGGGATTGTCTATCTCGGCGTCGGAAGCAGGGATGCAATCGGATGGGGGTTCACGCTATCAGTTGCGGTTGCCCGCTCATCAGTTTGCCATGCTCCGCTGCGATGCCGATCAGGCTAACTTGATTCGGTCGATGGCATGGACGGCTATTCCGTCGGGCGGTCAGCCTTCGGTGGACCAGTTGAAGGCACATGTCAATTTGATCGTTCAGCGGTTGGGCATGCTGGAGCATGCCGCCACGCTTTCCGTTCTCTCCAATCCCGGATTCGAAAAGGACGGCGACGGTGGCGTCCGGGGTTGGATGCATACTCAGCACCCAGCCGATTCGGTTCAGATTGATGCATCCGAATCGTTTGACGGATCTCAGTCGGTGCTGCTAGACAACCCATCGGATGGCGTGATCCGTACGTGGCTGGTCAGCGAAACCATTTCGGCTCCCAAATCAGGCAGGCTTGCCGTTTCGCTCGCTTGCCGTTCAGCCGCCAAACCAACCGAGCAAAGCCATCG
>JBCCUO010000485.1:0-4080 GCA_039196805.1 Planctomycetota bacterium
ATGTTTGGCGGCAACAGCAACTGGCGCGGTCCGATTTGGCTACCAACGAATTTCTTGCTGATTCAGTCGCTGAAGCGGTATCACAGTTACTACGGCGATGACTTCAAAGTGGAATGCCCAACGGGAAGCGGCAACCTCATGACTCTTCAAGAAGTGGCTCGCGAATTAGAACGTCGGCTTGTTTGCCTGTTTGAAACCGACGCGGATGGACGGCGACCGCTCAACGGTGGTGATCCGATGTACGAACAGGCCGAGAACCACGACTTGGTGTTGTTTTACGAATACTTTCACGCAGACTCCGGTCGTGGCTTGGGAGCCAGTCATCAAACGGGCTGGACGGCGCTGGTCGCTTCGATCCTTCGCAGTCAGTTTCAAATGAAAAAGTGGGTCGGCTGCGACCAAGTGAGTTAACGCCCGTCCTCGGGACGACCTAACGACGTGAGTGCATGATCTATTGGTTGCTGAGACCTGTGTCCGCGTGAGGTCGCTATGTTGTCGGCATGGACGAACATCGAAAGCGAGGAATGGAAAAAGATGATCAAGCGAGTGATTCCAACACAGATCGAACTGGTTCGTTGGCAGACAGGCTACTGAAAGAAGGCCGAGAAGAAGGTCTTCAAGGGGGGACAGCTGATTGGACAGATCAAGTTGCTTCGGCAACTCCTCGGGGAAGAGGTGTCAGAAGACTCGGACCTGGAAAGTCATTCGCTGGAGCAATTGCGGGCCGAGGTCGACGATTTGCAGCAGCGTCTCCGCGATCGAGAAAGCTGACGACTACTGATCAAAGCTTTGCGGATCAGTCTGCGGAGTTGGGTTCGGAAACGAGAAACCACCGGACGTTGGCCGATTGATCGTGCTTGGCAAAGCAGGCACGGGAGTCGCGGCCCGGTAGCCTGAGGATAAGGGCGGGGGCGTGACAACGGTTGACACTGCTCTCGTGGACTCCACGCGCGCGGGTTCGATTCCCATCGCCTTCATCTTGGCAAGTGTCACCATGGCGTCGACCCATTGGGATTTTGCGTTGCGTCGCTGTTCCACCTGGTTTCGCAAGGTGCTCGTCCGTTTTTCGATCTCCAAGACCTTCAGGTCCTGGAAATCGGTTTCCATCTGATAAAGCCGATCGTACCACTCTCGCACTTCCGCAAGCGCCAACTCGTCAACCATACCGGACGTATCAGCCACCTTGCGCAGCGACTCGTTCAGTTCCCGCTGAATCATTGCGACGTTCGTAGCGCATCGTTCCTCGATCGTAAGGTTGTCAGCAAGCGGATCGAGGGATCGCGGCTGATAGGTGGTGACGCTGCGTCGGACGAATCGACGTGCGCCATTCTTCGATTTCGTATTCGCGTAAACCATGGAGTCGGATGGCATCATGACCATGAATGGACTGGGTAGCCCAGTGAACGCGGCACGCTCTTCGTCAGACAGCGTGTTGTCGAATATCTCGGCCAGTTCCGATTCCGGTCTTGCAGATGGATCTCGCGGCAGCTGCGTGGGTCGGTTGGTTTCACTGTCGTCGAATGCAGACCCTGATTCTTCTCCTTCAGCGACTGCGCCTTCTTCCACCACTTCAACGGACTCGCTGTCCGACGGAAATAGTGTGTTGGTGCCCGGTAACTCTTGCCCGATGGCGATCGGCATGCCGATGGCGATGACCAATGCCGTAACGAATGAGGTCTGGATCGTGATCATGGATTTGATTGAGTGGAGGGAAAGGACGGTGTGCGAATATCAGCGGTTTGGTTGGCCTGCCTGCGTACGCGTTGTTCGATCGGCGCAAGCAGCGCTTCAACCAAGGCGATGTGACCACGCGTCGAAGACCACTGCTCGATGACCGATCCAGGATCTTGATCAGCGGCGTCCGCTTGTTCTTGCGCTGGAATCGGCAGCACCATGGGTGCAGCGTCTTGGCCGGTGGACTGAAGTGGTTGCGATGAGGGCAGCCCCATCGTCGACGATGCGGTGAACGGACTCTTTCTAGAGCTAGGGAACGAGCTTGATGGAGAAAGGGATCCTGAAATCGCCATGCCTCTCCTGGTGGTCGGTTGGGGCTGGATCGGTTTGCGTTCTCCGTGGTTGCTTGTCAGTTTGGATCGTTTGGAGTTCGAGGTCGGCCGCTGCCAAGTCGGAGTGGTTGTTTGGCTGGGCTGAGCATTCTGGGGCGAAGCGGTTTTGCGGGAAGTCGTCACGCTGGAGGTGCGGTTCGCGTAGCGCGCCAGCAAGAAGAAGCCAGCCATCATGACCGATGCGGTGAAGGTTGCCGTGATGGGAATCGTGAACCAGGGACGCGACCAAATCGTTCGACGTGCCGTGGGGCGTGCCATCCCGGATGCCTGCAACGAATGGGGTGACGTTGGACTTTGCAGTTCGCTCAACATGGCCTCCAAATGATGCTGGACGTCTTCTGCGTCGATACGCGGCAGCGAATCCGACTCGTTGGAAACGGGCGAGGGACGTGGCAGCGATCGTTCCAGTGGATCCTTGGAAAGCAACTGATCCACCAGCGATACCAGCTCTCTGGGGACATCCGGGTTGATCTCCCAAAGCGGTCGATGGGGCTCACTGACAATTCGATGCAATACGGCCAGTGAACGTTCGGCACGCCATGGCGGGCGACCGGTTAGCATGAAGTAGATCACACCTCCCAGGCTAAACAGATCACTCCGAGGCAACACGTTGTCACCGCGTGCTTGCTCGGGCGACATGTAGTGCGGGGTCCCTGCGATGAAGCCGGTTCGAGTCAGGCTGGCGTCATCAACCGCTCGGGCGAGCCCAAAGTCGGTGATCCAGATCCGCTGTCCCGCCGCACCCACCAGGATGTTACCTGGCTTGACGTCACGATGAACGATGCCTTGGCGATGAGCGGCGGCCAGTCCGGCGGCCGCCTGAGCGGCGATTCGCAGGACGTCCCGAAGGGGAAGTGGGCCATGGGTGTCCACATGCGATTGCAGCGAAACACCGTCGACGTAACGCATCACCAGCAGCGGCAGCTTCATGCTGGTATCCACCTCGTGAATCGCCACGATGTTCTCGTGCACGACGGCCGCCGCGGCACGAGCTTCGCGAACGAACCGCTGCCTGGCGGCCCCACTACGTGCCAGGTGCGGAGCGACCACCTTAATCGCCACCGTACGATTCAGGTCGCTGTCATACCCTTTCAGGACCACACCCATGCCGCCGCTGCCAAGTTCGCGTTCGATCGCGTAGCGACCAAGCTGACCCAGCACGTCCGCCTGGTGGGGCGGTTCGATGATCCCGGCCGATCGCAACTCAGCGATGGGGTCTTCCTTGAGCGAGTCCTGATCTCCGATCTGAAAGCTCAGCTCCGGCGTCCCTTCGTCAGGCAAATCCAACTCTGCGGGATCCAGCAATCGTCCGGCTTCTTGCCACCAACTGATGTCGGCTGACTCACGCTGAAGTCGATCGCGGCACTCGGTGCAACGCGACAGGTGGTTCTCCAATTCAAGTTGCTGTTGCTGATCCAGGGTGTCGACTTGGAGAGCTTCCAAGAGATTCGGCGGGCATTTCTTACTCACTTGCCGTCTCCCGAATTTGCACCCGGGATCAGCCAGCAATCGTCGGGACTGACGTCTTGGACCAGCTGCCGCAGCCGCGCCATCACGCGACTCTTGGCCAGATACACCGCGCCGACCGAGAGCCCCAACTCGTCCGCCACTCTCTGGGCCGAAACGCCTTCGATGGCTGTCCGCGTGAAGGCAGTCCACGAGCTGTCGCTGACGGAACTGCGTATGCGTCGGGCAGCCCAGTCAAAGGCGCGTTTGCGAAACACACCCTGAAACTCAGCGTCGGTCTCATCGTCTTGGGTGGACAGCATGCTCATTCGTCGCCAGCCATCGCTGCCCCCGACTGCGTCCGGCCCACGCTGCAGTTGGCGAATGTAATTCAGCGTCTGATTACGAGCGACGCTGAACAACCAGGTGCGAAATCGACCTCGCTGAGGGTCCACGGTAAACCGCTGGACCGCAGTCGCCACGGCAGCCAGCACCTCCTGCACCAAATCACGTGCGTCAGCGGACTGCAACCCGTAGCGGCGAGCGATCTGGTAGACCATTGGGGAAT
>JBCCUO010000486.1:0-4062 GCA_039196805.1 Planctomycetota bacterium
CAATACCGCGACCCGCAGTGAGCCCTTAGTAGGCCGCCACTGGGATGGATTGATCGAGATGTTTGGCGAAGACCTGACGCTTCGGGATAGTCATTTTGCGGAGCTGGAATCGTTTCTGGACAACGATCTGGAAGCCTTGGCGGCGACGCAATCCGCGTTTGTCAGCCCGCGGTCCCAGCGGTTGGCGATCGGCCGCTAGTCGCCCGGTCATCGGTTGGCAGTTCAGACCACAGCCAAAGCGCATCCTCACGCAGCCAGTGCAGGTAAACTAATCACCAAACGATAGTTCCTAGCTCATGTACTGGCCTCCCGGATGTTTCGTCGCTCGTTTTGGTTCCCCGCACTTCATTGTGGGTTGAACGTCTGGTTCTTCACGGCCTGCTGCGCATCACTGCCAGCCCAGTCGCCCCAACTTGGCAACGGCCTCCGAAACAGTTGGGCAACGCAAGAATCGATTGTGCTTTGGACCCGGACCACTCATCGGGCCGAAATGGTCGTGGATGGCCCGCAGTTTCTGATCCCGAAAGGGGAGCAAGTCCGCGAACTCAATCAAACGCGTGACGAGGCGAAGCTTATTGCGGCTCAAGTCCCCGACGGCACGTCCCTGGAGAAGATGTTTGGCGCGTGCCCTGGCGCGGCGGGCGAAGTTCGGCTGACTTACTATCCAGTTGACCAACCTCAGCGCCGCGTCACCACCAATTGGAAAGCAACCGAGGCTCAGACGGACTTCACCCATCAGTGGGTGTTGCAGCGTCTCAGTGCCAACACAACGTACTCGGTCAAGATCGAAGCGAGACCGATCGGTGGATTGAACGTGACCGCGACGCATGATGGTCGCTTCAAGACAGCGCCCCGCGTCAGCGAAGCCGCCCCCGTGCGGTTTTGCATGACCACCTGCCACGATTTCCCGCGTCGTGATGATGGCATGCTTGGCCACAAAATCTATCCCGCGATGACCAAGCTAGAACCCGACTTCGTTGTCCACGCCGGCGACATCGAATACTACGACAAACCGGATCCGTATGCCTGGACCGAGTCCCTGATGCGATTCAAATGGGCTCGCATCTTCTCGCTGCCTAGCAACCGTCGTTTCTACAGCAACACTACCAGTTTCTTCTTGAAGGACGATCACGACACGCTCAAGAATGATTGTTGGGCGGGTCAGTCCTACGGGGCGGTGAGTTTCGAACGCGGTGTGGAGATCTTCAACCAAGAACAGTTTCCGTCGCTCGATCCCAGGTACACGACGTTGCGCTGGGGCAAGGACTTGCAAGTCTGGTTCCTTGAAGGCCGCGACTACCGCAGTTCGAATCGCGCACCCGATGGCCCGGAAAAAACGATTCTGGGCGAGACCCAAAAACAGTGGTTGTTCGACACGCTGGACGCATCCGGCGCCGCTTTCAAAGTGATCTTTAGCCCCACGCCCATTGTGGGGCCTGATCGAACCAATAAGAGCGATAATCACGCGAATGAGGTGTTCACGTATGAAGGGAATCAGATTCGCGATCAGTTGACCAAACACACCGGAGTGATCGTCTTGTGCGGTGACCGTCACTGGCAATACGCCTCGGTCGACACAACAACGGGACTATGGGAGTTTGGCTGCGGACCGGGAAGCGAGAAGCATCAGTTGGGATGGAAGAAGGGCGACAATCGTCCCCAGCACCGGTTTCTTCGCGTCGCCGGCGGATTTCTGTCTGGCGACGTCAGCCGCGTCGACGGGAATCCTCGGTTGACGATGCAACATCGTCAGGTGGATGGCCAGGTCGTCAGCCGCTTCACGTTTGGTCCCGGCATCGATCCTGCAACTGTCCAGTCACAGCGATAGTGGGTGTGGCGAGTGTCCGGTCCATCAAGGGAACTTTGCCCTAGCGCGTTCGCCGCTCTCGCAAGCGGTGCGCGGCAATGCATCGGAGATCCGGGTCCAGCAGCGGTCGTCTTTCCAGGCAGCTTTAACCCGCTTCATCAGGGTCACCGCCAAATCGCGATGATTGCGTCGGAACGCACGCAGCGACCTGTCCACTTTGAGATCTCCATCCTGAACGTCGACAAGTCAACGATCGACTTTGGACAGGCCTCCCAGCGCGTCCGACAGCCGGACATGCAGGGACGCACACTGCTGACGCGTGCGGCCTTGTTCTCTGAAAAGGCGCGAGTGTTCCCAGAGTCCACGTTTGTCGTTGGCGCGGACACAGCGCTTCGCTTGGACGATCCACACTACTACGCGGGTGACTACCGTCGGCGCGATCGGGCAATCGAGTTGATCTCGCTGAAGCAATGCCGATTCTTGGTCTTCGGACGACAGGTCGATGACCGGTTCGCGGCCGCCGATCAATTGCCGCTTTCGCCAAGGTTGAGATCGATCTGTGACTGTGTTCCGGAGACTGAGTTTCGCCTCGACATCAGCAGCAGTCAGATTCGCGATCGCGACTGACTCGGCTTGAAGGGCGATGTCTTACTTTGGGGGGGATCGAGTTACCCGAAGAATGCAAATCAACAAGACAGACGAGCGGATCCTTGACTCAATCTTAATCTTCGGTTGGTAGGCTTCGCTGGCTTGTTCTTCGACTTGCCGATGATTCGATCTTGCACCGATTGGGAACCAACTTGATCAAAGTCAGTTTGGTCTACCGGAATGGAGACCGGCGTGGAGAGAGGGTTGAAATCAACTCCAGCCCAATGCGAATCGGACGCCACGAGTCTTGCCAATTGGTGCTGGAAAGCAGCCGAATCAGTCGCCAGCACGCCGCGATCGTGCTGGATGAGTCGGCCGTGTTCATCAGCGACTTAGGCAGCCGCAATGGAACAGCTGTCAACGGAAAGTTGATTCCCGCGAACCAGCCGCGACGCCTCTGGCACCGTGACAAGCTTCAGGTAGGGAAATGGAAGTTCCGTGTTTCCGTGCGGGATGCGGCCACCAAAAAGGCCATCTCACCACCCAAGGAATCTCCCACAGATGAGTTCCCGCTCGATGCGGCCAATCCGGTCCGCGCGAGTGAAACGGAGACCTCGGCAAATTTGCTGTCCGAGTTGGATAGCTTGGCGGCGAACCTGTCGGTTGCCGAATCGGGCACCGCTACCATGGAAGCATCTGGTTTCGATTGGGAAAAGCTCGCGCAGTCTGGGTTTGTTTCGCAGGTGGCCGACGATGACGCCTCCTCGTCGACAAACTCCCCTGCTCACGGTGCCAAACCCGAACAAGAGTCCGATCCAAGAACCAGTGCGAACCAAGAGGAGTTGGTCAACACGAAATCCGATCGGCCTTCAGGTGAAACGGCGGACCCAAAACCGCTCGCTCCAACCCATCCCAAGTCGGCTTCAACGTCCAAAGACGCCGATCAGGCGGATCCGGACGACGATTCGGTTAGCAAAGAATCGGACCAGCGGAAGCTGCCCGAGCATTTGCGACCCAAAGGACCAGAAGACTCTCAAGACGCTGCAAACCAAGCTCTGCGGCGAATGTTCGGCAATTATTGATCTATCGCGTGCCCGCTTCGATGGCCGGCACCCGACGGCTTGTGCTTGTTGATTTCATCCCAGCCCGAAGCGAGAGAGAGGGTGCCCGACCATCGCTTGCGCACTTGGCTGAAAGTAACGCCCTCGTTTTGGTCGAAACAACCTCATCAGCAAGCAAGTGGCGCTCAGGCAAGCGAACCTCCAGCAACAATGTCGGCTCATCGTGGACGAACCAGACGGTCCAAGTAGTCATCCGCTTCACGTGCCACCGTCTCTTCCTCGGTGACCGTTTTCGCCTCGGGCTTGGGTGGCTTGACGAACGCGACGCCACTGTCACGCCACGCAGCTAGCCAGCGGCCAACCGCGGTCACGATCGATGGCGGCGACGAGGCCAATACCGACACGATCAACGGCACAAAGGCCATCTGCAACAGGAAGGCGGAGTCCATGGCCAGTTCGTTGTCGGCGTCCAACTGCATTGAGATCGAAGACAGCATGCTGGCCAAGGTCGAAAAGCAGCCTGCCAAGATAGGAACGAAGCAGAGCGGGAAGAACGCAATCAGAAGGCGTTCCTGCTTGATACCGAACGCCAGATAGACGGCCGCG
>JBCCUO010000487.1:0-4043 GCA_039196805.1 Planctomycetota bacterium
CATCTTTCTATCCTCATTCTGAATTGGTTCAGTCTTAGCCCTTCAATCATGAAATGGCTGGTCAGCGACCATTTACGCCGCTCGCTCGCACTGATCGCGTCCAACGCGTCTGGTTAACGCCTACGGTCCACGACCCCAGATGCTTCATGGACCGTCAGGTGTCGACTTCATGAAACAGATGCTGAGGGGTTGCATCCGGCGTGCCACTTGCTTCGGCTCGTAATCATTTCGCAGCGCTCCGGGGACGTTTGCGGGACTAGACGGTCGATCGTGAAACTGCCGACTGGATCGAGGGCTGTAATCCGTTTGATGACCGACTGTCTTAAAATGAAACTGCCGGGTTGTCAGTAGCCTCCGAACAGGCGTTCCATGCACGGCAGAGCGCCCTCGCGCGAATTGCACCAGTTCCACTGAACGCGAAACTCGTAGGTGGAGCGTTCCAACTCTTTCGCGGCTTCTTCCAGAACGCCGCGCAGCCAAGCCTTCAGGCTGGCCGAGATCTGCAGTTTGTCATCGATGTAGTCCAGCCCAATCGAAACGACGATGCCGACGGCAATGCCCGCTCCGACGACGACCACAACCGGGGCGCCCGCTGCTGTTGCGATCGCTCCGGCCGCAACGGTAGCGGCACCGGCAACGATCGTCTTCGCCAGATCGACCGGGATTTCCGCCGCCGCGTCGATGAAGTCCTTGTCATCCCGAATGATCGTCTCGATCACGTTGTATCCCGTGATGAAAACAAACGTGACGATGGCGTTGACTTTCACCGTGTGGCGTAAGGCTTGTCGTCCGATCCCGTACGACATCACTTGCGCGTTGGTCCCCAAGTACCGCGTGCCGCGGAAGATCTGCCGAAGCGTTTGATCGCCCTTGAAAATCACATAGCGAGTTCCGTTGACCGTCTTCTCGTAGAACTTGCCCTTCCAGCCGAACTCGCGCAGCAGCTTTGACATTGTCGAGATGTTGTCCTTCATATCGTACGCGATGGCGGCGCCGGTCTTGCCATACGTATCGATCAAGTCTTGTAGCGCGGCCTTCAGCTGATCGCCATCCAAGACCAACGCTTCGATCTCCTCGTCGACGATGACATCACAGACGTCGACGTCGGCAAGTCGGTCACCAGCGATCTCGCGACGTGACGAGGTACCTGGGCCGGCGCTGCATGTAGGACGTGGACTCATGGGGTCACCGGAACAAGTTGTAGATAGCGATGTGCATCGGGAACGATCAGCTGCAAGCCGCCTCCGGCTGCCATGTAGCCGGTTGAATTGGTGCGGACCGAGATTGCCATCGACGAGGGATAGCTCCACGTGTCGATCGCTCCGGTGGTGTAGGATTCCAGCGCCGCACAGGCCATGCGAACGGTGTAGTGTAGCGCTGACCGATTGTGAGGGTTCAGTCCGCTGCTGTGCTTCGAGTTGCCCGGTCGCGTGTAGAAAAGCTTGAATTCCGGTTCGCCCGCTTTCCGAAATGCGATGATCCGTTCACCGATCGACAGTCGAATCGATCGGACCGGCCGACTCAGATCGGTTGCGCGCAAAAACTCGGCCGCCATCGGCGGTGGCAGTCGAGACATGAATTGGTCAAAGAACTTCAATCCGACGGTGATGCCCTGCCTGGCTCGTGGCGCGTTCACGACGCCCAACTCACCAATCCATTTGTCAACTCCGGCCGAGCTGAGGTGGTCACGAAGACTTAGTGACATGCTGAAGACCTGGGCCTGAGAGTTGCCGGAAGGTAGTAGGGCTTAGCGATCCAAGCGAAACGAAGGTGAACGTTGGGTACTCGTACGAAAACCTCGGTCGTTGCGGACAATCGGCCGGAAACTTTGCAAAACTGATCTACCGTCGATCGCTTCAGCCGTGGCGTGACCGCCAAGCTGTCTGCAACAGAATCGGCTATTATCCTCGTTAGCGGCGTCGCTGACGACAGGGCGGTGTTTCCGCCTTTTGAGACGCCGGTCATGCATTGGGCATCGGCCAGGATCGGACAAACAGAGTGCATCATCGATGAGTGACGGATCTTCTTCGGGGAAGCGTGCCAGTTGGCGAAAATCGTCCGCGCGACCGCAGTCCGGCCCGGCGTCCAAGTCGTATCAGGTTGGGCAGTCCAACGCGGAACGACGACGCTTGCTATTTCGGGTCAGCTTGCTGGGGACGCTAGCGATCGGTCTGGGCGTGATTCTGTATTTGGTGCTGAGGCCCAATGATCCCCAGGTTCCTCTGATCAGTGTTGCCGTGACCCAGTACACGCCAGCCGCTGATGGCCGACTGGCTGCACCACCGAATCCATTTGCCCAAGAAGACCTGCAGCGGTTGGAGCAGCTGTTTGGTTCCCAGACCGATCGGATCACTCGCAACATTCGCTTCACAAGGACGGCTGAGGCGAATGGACGCGCGCACCAGGCGAACGAGTTTCTGCAGGCGATCGAGCTTCAATTGGCCGATTCTTCGGTCGCCCCGGGGGGCCCCAACCAGGACGTGATCATGCTGTTCTTGGCGGCCCATGGTCACGTCAATTCGGACGGACAGGCCTGCCTGTTGATGTCCAACAGCGTCGTGGATGACGAGTCAAGCTGGTTGCCGATGCAGCGTGTACTGACTCACATCGTGTCGGTCGCCCAGCAGCATCAACGCGAGTGCCGACTGGTGGTCTTTCTCGATGCAGCGCGAAGCGGCCCCGTTTGGCAGTGGGGCAAGTTGCGAGACGATTTCGCAGTCGCATGTCGCGACGACGTGACGCGACTGGGCAAGCAGAACCTTGCCGTGGTGCTGTCGGCGGACCAAGGGCAACGAAGTTGGTCCGATCTGGCACGAGGAGAAAGCCTGTTCGTTCGTGGGTTAACCGAAGCCCTCTCTGGTGAATCAAGTGGTGAAGGATCAAGGTTCCTGACCCTTGGCCGCGTGGTTACCGACTTGAAGCAACGTGTGGCGGCGACGGCTGAGAGTATCTGGGACGCCGGCCAGGTTCCCGTGCTTCTTGCCAGTGACGACCAAGCGAGCGACTGGGTCTTGATGGGGCGCCCCGACTCGTCCGAGATGCCGGCTCCACCGCGTCGTGACCTGGCGGCACTGTCCAGCGATGCGGAAGAGGCCAGGGATTTGTGGCGACGGCACGAATTGCTGCGGCAACAGACTCAACCACCGCTACTGACCGACCCAATCGCCTGGGCCATGCTGGAAGCCAAACTCAGCCGGATGGATCATCTGTTGCTTGCCGGTGACGCAGGGAAACAGCGTTACCAGAAACTCAAGTCAGAAGCGGAAGCGACGCTCAGCAAACTCGAATCGTCCAACCGCGTTGCACCGACCAAGCTTCCCGAACGGACTTTCCGCGAACATTTTGCGGCCGCCGACCCTTCGCCCGATCTCGTGGCATTGCGGGCACAGTGGGCGGAGAAACCCGACCCAAAGGCCTGGGAAACACCATTGACCGAAGAGGGGGCCTTGTCGGTTGTTTGGCCTTGGCTGACCGGGCAGCAGTTTCGGCCCGCTTCACTCGCCGCGGCGTCCAAGATGATGGAACAGGCTGGCGCGATCGATAGCGATTCAATCCGATTGCTGGAATCGGCGTTGGTCCGACTGTTGTCGTCGCCTGACCTGAGCCAGATCAACGAGCGATCGGCGTCGGCCATCATGCGGGCCCATCTTGCTAGCCGGCAAGCACTACTGTGCGACGATGCCCGAGCCGCTCATTGGGTTGCCGGATCACTGGAGGAGTTGGACCATGAGCGTCGACTGGCCACCGATCGAGTGTTGGCGACTCCTGCGGATGCTGTTGCTAACGCCCGTCTGGAATCACTAGCCAGCGAAGACTACCCGCGGGTTGCCGAAACGGCATCTCGGATTTCTTGGGCCTATCGCCTTCGCGATCGAATGCTGCACGAAATCCCTCGAGACGCAGAGTCTCTGCTGACCGATGCCGAAGCCTTTGCCAGCGAAGAATCCGCCTCGCCGTCGATCGACTTGGTCCAGCGCGCGATGCTGGACGCCCAGCGATTGATCAAGCAGCTGGAGGTTCCGACGGGGTTGATTGACAGCGCG
>JBCCUO010000488.1:0-4042 GCA_039196805.1 Planctomycetota bacterium
AAGTCGTGCGACGACAGTGATCGTAATCGATGGCCTCGGGCGTCGCTTTCCAACGCCGGTGTTCGTGGGATGACCAACGAAGGGTGCTTCAACCACTCGTGTGCACGAGTGCGAGCGTCGCCACGCTGAGCAAGAAGACGGAGTGTGGAATTCGCAACCTCTTCTGAGCGGCGAGCAAGCTGTTCAGAATTGACTAGTGACTAAGCCTGTTGGGAACGGCTGGCATTCCACAGACGATACTGATCGTCAAAAGCTAGAACGTGATTTCCCCACATTCGAGCTCGTTAACGACGTCTTCGAATCACCGCCAAACCAGCAGCCATTACCAAGCAGGTCGCCATCGATGGCTCCGGAATAGCGGTGACCGATACCTGCAGAGGGTTGGTGATCAAGCTAACGTCATTGACCAGCGTGTCTGTCTCGTCAAAGAACTCAATTGGTGACCCGGCACGAAACTCGTAAACACCTTCGGGAATGTTGCTGCCCAGCAAGATGGTTCCTGACCCTAGGGACAGCGGTTGACCTGCCTCAAGGACATCGACCGAGCCAAAGTTGGAAGCGAAGCTGAAGAAAATGGATCGGCGATCCGGTCGGTGTATCGCCTCAGCAAAGAACCCGGAAGGCGCTACCTGGCCCTCGAATCCAATGGTTGACTCGACCTGTTGGAGTTCCTGTACGGAGAGACCGGCTGGCGGAGAGAACTCGACCGGAATTTCGAAGCCAATGATCTCTTGACGCTCAGTTGAGACCGCCGACAGCGAAAAGTCGATCTCAGCCCCCGCGTTGGTCACGGTGACAGGCGGAGAAGCATCAAAAAGCAGCGACACGCTGATGGCAGCATCGCTGGCAGTGCAGGTTAGCACGCCGAAGATTGATCCAATCAGCACGCTTCGAATCATAGAATGTCGCCGCATGTATCTTTATCCCAAGGTTTTCAGTCACGCTGTTGGTCCATAGCCTGCAGAAAAATGCGGGCCGATTCAAGTCGCTGGGTCGCTATTTCTTCGGGAATTAGCTATTCAAACCCGCCTCGATTTCGTCCTCGATCACGGATTCAGCCAGGTCCATCGCCAGTTCCGCGAATACGGAGTCAACCGCTCGCTCATTCGATGGTGCTGTTGGGGCGGGCAGGTCATCCGCGAAATGCGATCTCACCTCCAGCACATCTCGCGTTGAAATGCGACCGTCACCGTTGGCGTCCGACATTGGATCGAAACCTGGATCCCCAGCCAGTCGTCCCAGTTCGGTACGCAAGACAAGCACGTCTCCTGTTGAAACTCGGTAATCCTGAGTCAAGTCTGCAGGAAGGAGCGACAATGTCCATTCGCTTCCCTCAACGCCGTTTCCGGCCAAGTCCGTCACACCCGTGATCCCCACGGTTAGGTGGTCGAGCGCTATGGCGCTAGCAAGTGTGATCGTGGCGATCAGGGCCTGGCTGTCGTAGGCCACCGCCGTCGCTGTCAGGGCGTCGTTCTGGCCCGTTTGGCTACTCAGCGTGACCACTGCTGGATCGATCTCGGTCGACCCGGGAAGGGTCGGGAACTCGACGTCTTCGGAAAGCTTGACGTGCAGGGTGTCGACGTTGACCCAGGGATAGACTTCGCCCGGCTGCACGACCACACCGAGCCCCTGATCGGCGTCAACCGCGGTCAAGAACGATTCGCTCCACTCGGTTGATCCCAGTTTCACCCAGTCGATCGTCGGTGCGATCGTATCGGTGAGCACCTGCGTGGTCAGCACGTACTCGCCCGAACCGGCGACGCCCGCGTTATCGACGATCGACGTCAGCGTAATCAAGTGCACGCCCGGACTGGCCGCCTGGAAAGACAGCGAGACGGCGTCACCCGCGCTCGCAGCCGACACGGTTTCCGAAGCACTCCCCGTGTCGTCCGCTACGGCAAGGGACAAAAGCAGCTCACTGGCTGCTACGCCGGGAGTTGCGATGGCAGCCGACGCGAGTGACGCGATCGGTGATGCCGTGACGACCAATTCGTCGCCTGTATCCAACTGGATTTCGAAGGTGTCGGTCCACTGCGATGAAGGTGGAGGAGCGAGATCGACTTGTCCCGAGATGAGCAGACTGAAGTCCTGAGGCGACACGTTGCCCGTCGCACCGACGTGCACCGTGAACGTGCCTGTGGTCGGAGGCGTGAAGAGTACTTGTTCGACGTTGTCGAGTGAGTTGCGAGTGGTCTGGACGGCCAGCGAAGTGGGATTGGCAGGGTCCAACGTCCATGGGTGGTAAGTGCTGCCCGATTCATCAGTGATCCAAACATCCAAGTCATGCACCAGAGCCCGCGATGGGTCGTCCAGGCCGCTACTGTTGCCGCTCCAACTGGGGTCATTCCACGCCAAAGTTGCACGGACCGGTTGGTCCGGGCCAGCGATGATCTCGTACTGCAGGGTGGACTCCACGTACTGTGACTCAACCAGCAACGATGTCGTGATCTGGGGATCTGCCGTGTCGGACAAAAAGGTGGCCGCGGCCGCGGTGTCGACCAGGCCCCAGCCGTAGGCGTAGTCCGGTCCTGTTCGTCCGGCATCGACGGCCGTATGGATCAGTAGTCCCTTGGTCGTTGCCGAATCGGGCACGGTTCCGTAAAGGTCTTCGTAGTGCTGGACCAACAGCACGGCCGACCCGGCGGCGTTGGGAGCCGACATCGACGTCCCGGACTTCGTCCCATACGCCGCGTCCCCACTGGACTCGGTGCTCAACAGGGAAGCGCCGTTCGCGACCACATCGGGCTTGATGCGTCCATCATCGGTCGGGCCGTAACTGGAAAAGCTGGTCGTCTGCAGAGTGCTGCCAACAATCGGATCGGCCGTCGCATCGTTGATGGCGCCGACGGTGAGCGTATTCTTCGCGGTCTGACCACCGCGCGGAAGACTGTCGTAGCCGGTGCCGTTGTTCCCATCGCGGCCTGGTGCCGTGGTGGCACCGCTGTCGTCAACCAGGTACCAACCCGATCCGCTGTATCCGTCCACGTTGCCTGGATCCGAAGAGAGAAACAGAACGTACTGACTTGCGTTGGAGTTGTCGTTTCGGTCATTGCCGGCCGAGAAGACCGAAAGAATCTTTGGGTTATCGTGAAGTGCGGAGTCAAACGATCGCGACGTTGATGAGTACTGCCCAAAGTTGGACGACTCGGTCTGTGACGCGGCATAGTCACCAAACCAAATGTCTTGCGTGCCGATGTCCAGTCCCACGATGCTGGTGTTGCCGCGGTACCAACCACTGATGATGCTGTACGAGTGATTGGTCACGTGCAGCCGATCAGCATCGTTGCGAATCTCAGTGGCCGCACCACCCGATGTGTAGCTCAGGATGTTTGCGGCCGGGGCGGCACCCTTGGCATCGGCACGAATCCCCGACGCCGCGATGGTGCCCGCGACATGAGTGGCGTGGCTGGCAACCGACCCCGAGTCTTCCTGGCTGACGCGGGTATCAAATTCGCGATGGGTCTGACGAACCAACCCATTGCCTGCCTCAAAGACACCGACGGTATACCCGGCTCCATCTAGGTCAAGTCCAAGGGATCCACCGGAGACCACTTGGTCGGCGTTGGTCGTGTCGTTGGCATTGGCGTTGGTGGGGGCAGTGATGTCGATTTCCCAGGGCGGTATCCCCTTACCCAGGAAGGTCACCTTGCCTGGCTCGACCGACACATCGCGGCCCGCCTCGTCCGGTCCGCTTGGGCCCACCGTCCGTTCGAAACGAGTGGCATCCTCGAACGGGAGACTGGATTTGGGCTTCGCATCAACATCGGAACGGGGGCTCCCCGTCTGCGTCGCTCCGTTCAAGGGGGAATCAAGGAATCCAGCCAGGACGGAACCATCATCCAGCACGCGTCGGTTCGAAGCGGAATCGATCCCGTTGTCCTCGATTTCCAGGCCACCCTCGACGGTTGCCAGCAGGCTGTAGGGTTGCCCGGCCGTGTCCAACGCGATCGTGTAGGTTCCGGTTTGTTGAGCAACATGGCCAACAATCGCGGCACTGACGTTGGTCGACACCTGATCCACTGGGAAGCGGGCAGCCGGCAAC
>JBCCUO010000489.1:0-4037 GCA_039196805.1 Planctomycetota bacterium
CGAAGTCCGGCGGCAAGTCCTCGTCCGGTGGGAGCAGCCGCCCGGATCGCCCGACGCCGCAGCCCGACGCCTGACCGAACGACGCCGAGTCTCTCCAGGAGTTGAAGCATGTCACAGGTGTTCGAGCGGGGCACGGTCAAGCCGGAGATGATCCCGCTGGGGCAGCTGGCGTACACAACCGAGGTCGAGAACTTTGCCGGTTTTCCGGCTGGCAACGTTCGAGCCTTCATCGAGTCGGCGGTCGACAAGGATCGGCACTGGAATCTGCCGATGGTTCCGCAGGGTCATGAGAAAGATGGCCAGCCTCACTACGCGGTGCAAGGCACCGAGCTGATGGAGCTGATGAAGCAGCAAGCGCTCAACTTCGGTACGGAGGTCGTTGGTGACGACATCGAGCGAGTCGATTTCACTGGCGACGTTCACACGCTTTACCCGGCGAGCGGCGAGCCGGTGAAGGCTCACACCGTGATCATCGCAACGGGCGCACGCGCGAACTATTTGGGACTTGAATCGGAGGAGGAGTACAAGAACAAAGGCGTCAGCGCTTGCGCGGTGTGTGATGGTGCCCTTCCCGTGTTCCGAGGAAAGCCGTTGGCGGTCGTTGGCGGTGGAGACTCTGCGGTGGAGGAGGCGACGTACTTGGCCAACTTAAAGGGGGCCGCGACAGTCCACTTGTTGATCCGTCGCGATCAAATGCGGGCGTCCAAGGTGATGCAAGACCGCGCGATCAATCACGACAAAATCCAGATCCATTGGAACACGGTCGTCGATGAGGTGCTGGGTGATGGCAAACTGGTCAACGGTTTGCGACTACGCAGCACGGCCGACGATTCAACTCGCGAATTGGAAGTCGGCGGAATGTTTGTCGCGATCGGCCACACACCGAACACATCATTCCTGGACGGTGCCGTCGAAATGAACTCCGAAGGCTACATTCAGTGGTCCAAAGCGTTTCGCACCAACACCAGCGTGGAAGGCGTCTTCGCGGCAGGCGATGTTGCCGACGACTACTATCGGCAGGCCATTACGTCGGCAGGCACCGGTTGCATGGCGGCACTGGACGCCGAACGCTTTCTTGCCGAGAAAGAATCGCCGGCACCCGTTGCCGCTCAGGCCTAGCGTTTGTCACTCTCACCGGGGAGGTTGGGAGGCGAGGAACGAGCCTTTGGGCATCTGAGGCTGTGTAGCCCGCCTTCTCCGCAGGCGAGGCTTGATAGTGGTTGGCCAACGATCCGTCGATTCGCTGCGTGTCTGGAGGTCGGCTCGGGCTCGCGGAGTGAGCAGGCGACACCAGATGAGCAAACCCGGCCAATCAAAAAGCTCCCTTTTCCCTACTCCTCCTAATTTGATACAGGTGCGTTTTAGAGACTGTTTCAAGTCACTCTCCCGCTTGCGGGAGGGTCGGAGGTCGTAGCGGTTGGGGAGGGCTCGATTCCCGAAAACACTGCCCCGCTCTTGAAACAGCCTCTCGGGGAAGCCACAAGCTGTTCGATTCGTGTTTCCGGCTGATGCCGGTGGCCGTCGCATGCCGACTCGCCTGACGCGTTACATCCTATTTGAGATCATCAAGGTCTTTGCCGTCGCACTTTTTGTGCTGACGATCCTGATTCTGTTGATCGGTGTCGGCCGCGAATTCCTGCGTCAGGGTCTTTCGCCCGTTGCGGTCGTTCAATTGCTTCCGTTCTTCCTGCCGATCGCGTTCCAGCACGGTGTCCCCGCGACGGCTCTGTTTGCAGTCTGCGTGGTGTATGGACGCATGGCAGCTGATGGTGAAGTCGCGACCGTCAAAGCCTCGGGAGTTTCACCGCTTCGTCTGCTGCAACCGGCATTCGTTTTTGCTGCACTGCTGAGTCCGCTGGCAGTCTACATCTCGGACCTGTCCGCGTCGTGGGGAAAGCCCGGTGTCGAACGAGTGGTTCTGCTTTCGATCGAAGACATCACGTATCGCGTTTTGCGATCGGATCATTCTTATTCAGAAGATGGTTTCTCGATTCACGTGCGAGACGTCATCGGCGATCGCATGATTCAGCCAACGGTCACGATTCACGATCGCAGCGGCAGCGGTCACACCAAAATCTCGGCGCAGGAAGGCAGTCTACGGCTAGACGAAGCATCTCAAAGTCTGATGTTGTCGGTGCTGAACAGCCAGGTGACGATCGGCGGCAAAGTGGAGAGCAAGAATCCGGGGACACTTGATTTCCCAATTCCACTTTCCGACGCGTTTCGGAACAAAGACGTCAGCGAACAGAGTCCCAGCGACGTGCCACTACGGCTGATCAGCAGTGAACGGATCAGCCAGGACAATCGCAACCATGCGGCGATTGGCGAATTGGCCGCGCACACTGGGTTTTCATTGCTGACGTCGCGGGATCACGAAATCGCCGGCAGCCAGGGCGCGGCAATCGAAGCGAAACTGGCATCGGGCAAGCGACGTTTGACTCGGCTGCAGACCGAGCCCTGGCGACGTTGGGCAGAAGGTTTCACCTGTTTTTGCTTCGTCTTTGTCGGCGCGCCTCTGGCGATGATCGCACGAACAAGCGACTACTGGAGCACGTTCGGGCTGTGCTTTCTGCCCACGCTGTTGACCTACTATCCGCTATTCATGCTGGGGCTGAAGCAGGCCAAGAATGGCGTCATGCCTCCGTACAGCGTATGGATCGGCAATGTCTTGTTGGTCGGCATCGGCACGATATTGATCGCGCGAGTGCGCCGGTATTAGGTGGTCTTTCTCGCCATCCGCGCCCGTGCGTTCGTTACCGGTTGTTATTGCGGGGGAACCGGACGCTACGGCGTGCCGACTGAATTACGTTTGCCAATTCGTTCCGTCAGCCGCCGTGCGCTAGCACCCGCTTCGTATCAATAGGCAATCCGATCGCTAGCTGCTGATCAGGTTTCCAATCCGCCAAGAACTCACCCAGCCCCGCCGACCGTTGGGTCTACAGCTTCGGCAGTGGCTGGGCGTTGTACGCGGCGTTGTCTTTGGCGGCTTGCTGAGCATTGAGTTCGCCGTCGTGCAGCACGACGCGGACACTGATTGGCAATGATTGGCCCGACTTCAAAGTGTATCCCTCGGTTCGCTCGCCTCCGGTGAAGTGATGTGTACCAAAGGGGTTTGCCGCAAATAGGCCATAGGTTCGGACGTGCCAACGACAAGGCGCGTTGTGGCTTTGGGTGTGATAGTGGATCGTGACGCCGACACGTGATTCACCGACGGGCCCGGTGTAGTCGACCCAATTGGCGGGTTGTCCCCAAGCACCCTTGTTGACCTTGCCGCTGTCGCTAACCACCTTTCCGCCCAACTTCGCGTCAACCTTCATGGATCCCGCGACACGGATACCGAAGGTGCCCTCTTTCGTGTCACCAAAGTTGACATCCCCTGCGGAGGCATGAAGGACGTAGTCGCAATCGACGACGTGCCGACCGTCAAGCTCGCGAAAGGTGAAGCGACGGGTGTCCGATAGGACTGGCTTGCCGTCCGCCGAGATCCAGTCGTTCTTGGTATTCAGTACCGCTGCACCGTCGATCACATCAGCAGTCGCGTCCGTCTGCACAATTCGGCCACAGTTCCTGTCGGCGTCATCAAGCCAGAAATCGATTCCGTTGACTTCCCCGTGAGTCAGCCATAGCGACCGGTGATGATCGTGATCGTCCCTTTCGAACTTGCCGGCTGCTTTCATCGGAAAGTCACGCGTCACCGAAACGCCTTGCAGAGTCTTCAGCGGGTAGATGATTGGTTTACCGCCCGCGTCCGTCAGGTGAACGGCGACCAGTTGATCACCACGAAAAATGTTCCATCCACTGTCCGCTTTCTCAATCCGAAATTCGTCGGCCCCCGAAGCCGATTGCGGAATCATCAGCAGCGTCAGTAGGATCAAGGCCTTGATGCCGAGAGCAGCGGTGTTCATTCGAATGGACCTGAGCAGGGAGAGTTAGAGGTAGCGAATTGGCCCCAAGTCAGCGGTCGTCATCGTAACCGACTCTCACGTTCGATACTTGGTGGTCGATCATGTCAACGAGTGCGAGCGAGAGGGCTCGGC
>JBCCUO010000490.1:0-4035 GCA_039196805.1 Planctomycetota bacterium
CCGCCGTCGCGGCGACCACTTGGGTTGCCGGCGAATGCATCGGAGCGGGCGTGGGACGCGCGATCAGACGGTAGAGCACTAGCGACTCTGTTCGATCATCTGCATCAACGCAGGGCTGGGCTCCATCAGCGTTTTCACGCGAGGGCTCGCGTTGGGGTGGCTGCGATCTCGGAAGATGACGATCACCTCCTGGTCGCCCTGCGGTCGGTCGGAGATCGAGAAGGTCGGTGCCGTCGCTGGTTCCTGCATGGGTAACCCGGCGGGAATCACATTGGTGTCGATCGAAGCGGTTGGCAGAGGGGCTTGCGCCGATGCTTGCGCGACCAGCGAACGATCACCCGCAGGGCTTTCGTACAGATGAGCCAGCTTGACGCGATCAAGCTGCCAGTGGATCGAACCCGGTCCGGTGTAGATGCCTACATCACCTTTGTAGTCCGCCGAGTTGCAGACGCCGATCAAGCGGCCCCGTTCGTCAAACAGCCCGCCGCCGCTTCGGCCATCGATCGGAGCCCCCGCGATCTCCAAGTTGGACGCGTTGATGTGCTGGTTGTACTTGTTGACGCCTGTGATTCGGGTATCGCGTCGAGAGGGGTCGTCACCGCGATCGCAACCGAAGCTGAACGCGGTCGACCCATTGGCGACACTTTCCCCGGCTGCAATCACTTGAACGGGTGTCACGGCCATTCCGGGGCGAACGGCCACCAACGCGATGTCACGTGCGTCAGCGTCATAGTCCACCAACGTTCCTGTCACGGTGCGAGCCTGGCCGCCAACGAACAAATCGACTTCGATCTTGCCTTTCCCTTGGGTGTCGCGGAAAAGATGGCCGCACGTCATCACCAAGGCTTCTTCGCCGTGCGTGTCGATGATCGTGCCCGTTCCTGCGCCGTAGCCACGATCGTCGTGAACACGTAGTCGGACGGTGGCGGCACGAGCCTTCTCGATCGCGTCAGCCATCGACCGGCTGGGCATCTCTTCGAAGCCGAGATCGGTCGTCGAGGTGAATCGCGTCGTCGCATTCGGCTGTCGGGCCAGCGGAACCCCGCCTCGTACCGGCGCCAAGCGGGTCCGTGGCGCGCTGATCGGATCGTTCAGTCGACGAGTCATTTCGGTCGGGATCAGCGGTCCGGCCGGATTCGTTCGGAGTGCCTCAACGAGCTGGCCGACCGACTGGCTACCCATTAGCCGGGTCACTTCCTTGCCACCATTGATGACGATGTAGGTGGGCGTTTGCCGAACGCTGTATCGCAAGGCCAGGTGGGGTTCGCGGTCAACGTCAACGCGCCGAACCGGCACGCCGGATTGTTCGACCTCCGCGACGACGGGCTGCATTGCCCGACAGGGACCACAATTGCGTGAAGAGAACTCAAGCAGGATCGCCTCTTGGGCGATCAAAGACGAGTGCAGTGAAACCAACGAAACAAACAGCGCGGCAACGACCGCGAACTTGGCGCGTCTCAAAATCGTCCCTCCCTGGAACTGTCGCTTGAAAAGCCTAAACCAGCACTTGGCGTCGCTTCCTCGCGATCGCGAAAACGCTGGGTAAGAGCCACCGCGCTGGAATCGATCCTTACCTCCCGCTGGCGGCCCGACGATGGTCTGCGATCTCTCCGGAAGGGGACAAGATCAAACTTGAGCCGAAGTGGAAGGATTGCGGGATCTTTTTTCAGTTTCACGCCGTCGTTTGCAGCGGCGGGGTGGCCGCTACAATTCCTCGATCATCGTAGCTTGCCGCCGCAGCGAAAGATCGATCCGTTCCATCAGCCCGTGAAACCCCCTTCATGACCCGACGACTGCTGGTCACCAGTGCATTGCCCTACGCAAACGGTCCGATCCATATCGGGCACTTGGTGGAGTACATCCAGACGGATATCTGGGTCCGATTTCAGAAGCTTCGCGGGAATCGTTGCCTCTATTTCTGTGCCGATGACACGCACGGCACTGCGATCATGCTGCGGGCGCGAAAGGAGGGACGCAGCGAAGAGGAGTTGATTGCCGACATGAGTGAAGCTCACCAACGTGACTTCGCCGGCTTCGATATCCAATTCGACAATTATGGTAGCACTCACAGCCCCGAGAACCGCGAGATTTGCCACCGTTTCTGGAAGTCGCTTCGGGAAGCCGATCTTGTTGTCGAGCGTTCGATCGAGCAGTTGTACGACCCCGAGGCGGAGACGTTTCTGGCCGATCGGTTCGTACGCGGAACCTGTCCCAAGTGCGGGATGACCGACCAGGCGGGTGACAACTGCAACTGCGGTCACACCTACAGCCCGATCGAGTTGATCGATCCCAAGAGCACCTTGAGTGGTGCGACGCCGATCATCAAGGAAGCGTCTCATCTGTTTGTCCAGTTGGAGACGTTACGCCCGTTCTTGTCGAAATGGGTTGACGAAAGTGGCGCCCTGCAATCCGAGATCGCCAACTACCTGAAGGGGCACTTCCTGGCCGACGAACTGCGGGACTGGGACATCAGCCGTCCAGCGCCCTACTTCGGTTTCGAGATTCCCGACTCGCCCGACAACTATTGGTACGTCTGGTTCGACGCGCCGATCGGCTACGTCGCCAGCACCGCGCAGTGGTGCGAAGCCAACGGTGAGAACCTGGCAGATTGGTGGCAGAGCGACGATTGCGAAATCCACCACTTCATCGGCAAGGACATCACGTATTTCCACACGCTGTTCTGGCCTGGCATGCTGAAAACGGCGGGCTTCAGCTTGCCAACCAAGGTTCATATCCATGGGTTCTTGAACGTCGACGGTCGCAAGATGTCCAAGCGCGACGGCACGCTCGTGTCTGCCGAAACGTACTTGAAGCACTGCGACCCCAGCTTCTTGCGTTACTTCTACGCCACGAAATTGACCGCTCGGGTCGAGGACCTGGATCTGTCGCTGGAGGATTTTGCGGAGAAGGTGAACGCTGATCTGGTGGGCAAGGTCGTTAACCTGGCCAGTCGCGTCGGCAAGTTCGCTGCCACGACAGGCCTGAGCGAATCCTACCCCGATGACGGTGGGCTGTTCGAGCGCGGAGCGGCGCAAGGCGAACCGATCGCGGAAGCTTACGAGTCATGTGACTATGCCAAGGCGATGCGGATGATCATGGAGTTGGCCGGTGCGGCCAACCCATTCGTCGAACACGCCAAACCGTGGGAGATGAAAAAAGACCCGGAGCGTCAGGACGAACTTCGCGACGTGGTCACGGTGGCTCTGAACCTGTTTCGGCAGCTGGCGATCTACCTTGCTCCGGTGCTGCCGAAACTGGCTGCCGACTGTGCTGAGTTGCTTGACGTTCCGATCAACCATTGGGACGACAGCCAGACACCCCTGGTTGGCCGCTCGGTCAACAAGTTCAAACGCATGATGAACCGTCTCCAAATACAGGATCTGAACAAGATGATTGACGAGAGCAAAGAGCAAGCGGCAGCCGAAATGGATGGAACCGCGATTGAAAACTCGTTCAACGACAGCGACCAACCGCTCAAGGATGAGCCGATGTCCGAGGAAATCACCATCGATGACTTCGCCAAGGTAGACCTTCGCGTTGCCCGCGTGCTCTCAGCGGAGCAAGTTCCCGAAGCCAACAAGCTGCTGAAGCTGACGTTGGGACTGGGTGGAAGTGAAACGCGACAGGTGTTTGCCGGCATCAAAGCCGCCTACGAGCCCGAGGAATTGGTCGGACGCCTGGTTGTCATGGTCGCCAACTTGAAACCGCGCAAGATGCGATTCGGCTTGAGCGAAGGGATGGTCACCGCTGCTGGCCCCGGAGGAGCCGACGTGTTCCTTTTGGGAGTGGACGACGGCGCCCAACCAGGCCAACGCGTCCACTGATCGCGGTCTGACGAGTCGCCAATCATGAGCCGCAACGCGCATGAGAGCGTCCGGCTTAGGTGATCTTATGTTTCACAAGTCTGGTGCTGGTGCTCAGCACTGCGGTGCTCGTCATCGATTCTCGAATCGTGAAACTGCCTTGAGAGGAGCCTCAACCGGAGGTCCTCGACTACGAGCACCGTCGAAGCGACGGAATAGGAACAAAAGCCGC
>JBCCUO010000491.1:0-4027 GCA_039196805.1 Planctomycetota bacterium
GCCTTCTCCGAAGGCTAGGCACAGGGCCGATTGGCCAAAGGCTCGCTGATTTGCTTCGCGGTGGAAACGGCTCTGGACCATGGAGTGGTCTGTCGACAAAGTAGCCTGCGTTCTGCGAAGGCAAAGCTCGGCGCGGGTCAGCCCAGTCATTCGTCCTGGTTCGGAACCCCGTTGTCTTCTTTCAACAGAAAACCCGCGAGTTCCCAGCCATCGTCGGTAGCGGTGACGGCGGTGCCCCCGGCGGAGAAGTACTTTTCGATCGCCGCCAACGGAGGAAGCTTGCCACCGTTGATGGGCTCGGGTTCTTTGCCTTGATTCTCTTCGGCGATGCGGCGAAGCATTGTTGCCAACACCGAGTTGCTGTCCTTCAACTCGCCCTTGCGAAGCAATTCGTATTTCACGCGAAGCGTTTTGCTCAACTCCATCACGCGGTCAAAGGTCGATGTTTCGATCTGCAGGGTTTGCAGTGCGTCGTAAACTCGCTTGACGGCGGTAACGTCAGCCAGCGATTTGCCTTTGCTATGCATGCGTTTGATGGTGTCAATCAGAAACTCGGGGTGACTTGCAAACAACAGGTAGGGCACACCGGTGATGGGCGTCGCGTCGACCACAGCAATCGCCCATTGATTCAGCAGCGGCGGTTGCTTCTCGGTTTCCTCCTCTTCATCGCCGAAGCCGAATTCCAACTCGAAATCTTCACCCGATTCAGAATCACTGCTTCCCGGTTGGACGCCCCAGATGTCGACCCCGTGAAGCGTCTCGATTTTTTTGGCGTCCGGCTCGCCCTCCATCACTCGCCGAACGGCATCCTTGACGTCGGCGTCCTTCAGCTGGATGGCAACCAGCATGCGTTCGGCGTCCACGGTGGCGGGTAGGACGTTGTCGGTGATCACCAGTACTTCGTTGTCGACCTGTTTGAAGATCTTTTCTAGGTCAATCTGGGGGCCTTCTTCGTCGTCACGAATTCCCTCGATGATCGAATCGAAAAGGTCGTCCCCCATCGCTTCGTTGACCAGCGTCTCGGATGCCCAAAACGCATCGCCCAGGTTCCAGTGCAAGCGATTGAAACTGGCCGTGGATTCGTCCACCCAGGCCGGGATCGCTTCGATCGGGCGAGCGGAGGCGGGCAGCATTCCAGAAGCAAGCTTGAATCGAGGTGAATCGTCCTTGGGACCAGGAGCGTGCACGTAGCCGCGATGCAGCAGGTCAAAGGGCCCCGAGCCCATCGCCAAGGTCCCACCAGCGGACTCGATCACATCGAAGCCCTGGTTCTGAAGTAGATTCAGTATGTCGACTTGATTGCCCCGATCGACATCGAACAACTCGCGTAAGATGCGTCCCATCTCAAACGGGCGAGCGTACCAATGGGCCACCGGTGCGTGATCGCCGATCAATCCTTGGCAACGCTGCTGGATCGTCGCGTATCGTTCGCTCGAGCCGATGGACTGATCCAGTCCTCCTGCGGCGACGGCATCCAAGATTCCCGTCACCAATGATTCTCGGTCCGCGGCGATCATCCGTGTGTTCGTCTGTACGATGACGATCTCTTCGATCTTGAGTTGTCCGGGCCGACGCTTGCGTTTGTAAACGTGCAACGTCTGACCGGCGTACGTTTTTTCCTCGGCCGTCATCCCCTCGGCGCGAAGTTCCTTGTCGATCTTCGCCAACGCTTGTTCCGACTGCTGCTGTCGGTTTCGAATGTCAGCGATCACCCCGACGCCGAACGGTCGGCGTTTGTCCTTCGGATACGACAGCCACGCAAACACCACCTCGCCAGATGCGACCTCGTACAGGTCTTCGGGCTTCAAGCCGACGCGGTTGTTGAGCGATTCCAGGTAGCTCCGCGCTTGCTCCTTTTGGGCTGTCAAAAACGGCTCCATCACCGGATCGTTCAGCAGTTTTCCGAACAGGGTTTGCTCGGCTTGGTCGCATAGCGCCGGCAGGTCCGGAATTTGAACCAAGCCCGCGCTTGATTCGGGTAGCAGCTCCAAGGCCGGCACAAAAGCATCCTGGGCGATCACGCTGGATACCGCTGCCATGCCGATCATCAGTGCCGTCAAGCAACGGCAGATGCTTGCGGGGGCCACTGGGATAGTTCGCCCGGACTGTGATTGCGGGCGGCAGAGAAAAGACAAGTGCATGCGATCTTCCGAGGGTGTCGAGCCGCTGTTCATTGAGGCCAGCACGTCCTGTGACCGATCAATTGCGGCGATCAAGCCAACCAGTATGTTATCGCACTGCCTGAAAGCCCGAAACGCCGCAATGTGCATCGCCAGAGACTGACTTCGCAGGACCAACCCGCATGACAGACCTTGACCCAAGCGTGTACCAAAACCCCCTGATTCAGCGATATGCGTCGCGGGAAATGGCCCAGCACTGGGGCAACGACCGCCGCTTTCAGACCTGGAGATCGCTTTGGATCGCGCTGGCCGAGGCGGAGCATGAATTGGGTTTGCCAGTCACGCCATCGCAGATCGATCAGCTGAAGCAGTACCAAAGCAGGCTGAATCTGGACGTGGCCGCCAACTACGAACGCGAGCTGCGCCACGACGTGATGGCGCAGGTGCATGCCTACGGCGATCAGTGTCCTGACGCCGCACCGATCATTCATCTGGGTGCGACCAGCTGTTTCATCACCGACAACGCTGACCTCATTTTGATCCGTGACGCCCTGCGGATCGTCGCAAATCGCTTGGCAGCCACGATCAGCACGCTGGCTCACTTTGCCGATCAGCATCGTGCCCTGCCCTGCCTCGCCTTCACCCACTTTCAGCCCGCCCAACCGACCACAGTCGGCAAACGTGCGTGTTTGTGGATCTATGACCTGGTACTTGACCTGGAGGAGATTGAGACACGGCTGGAGCGATTGGCCTGCCGCAGCGCCAAGGGAACGACGGGCACTCAGGCAAGCTTCTTGAAGTTGTTTGATGGTGACAGCGACAAGGTTCGGCAACTCGAGCGACGGGTCGCGGAGAAACTTGGGTTCGACAAAACGTACGCCGTCACCGGGCAGACCTACCCTCGCAAGGTGGATGCTCAGTTGCTGGATGCCCTATCAGGGATCGCGCAAAGCGTGCACAAGATCGCCACCGATCTGAGGTTGTTGGCGGGCCGAAAGGAGATGGAAGAACCATTCGAAAAGAAACAGATCGGCAGTTCGGCCATGGCGTACAAACGCAACCCGATGCGCAGCGAGCGGATCTGCGCGTTGGCTCGGTTCGTGATGAGTCTGCAGTCCAGCCCGGCGATGACCGCGGCGACGCAGTGGATGGAGCGGACGTTGGATGATAGCGCCAATCGCCGTCTGGCAATCCCGCAAGCCTTCTTGGCCATCGACGCGTGTTTGGTCTTGATGCAAAACGTGGCGGACGGATTGGTCGTGTACCCCAACACGATCCAGCGCAACCTGGCTGCCGAGTTGCCGTTCATGGCTAGCGAGAACATCATGATGCAGGCGGCAGCAGCGGGGGGAAATCGCCAAGAGCTTCACGAGAAGATTCGCGTGCACAGCCAAGCGGCGGCCCTGCGTGTCAAAAACGAAGGAGCAGATAACGATCTGATCCAGCGACTGAAGCAGGATCCCGACTTTGCCAGCGTCGACTTGGATGCCGCGATCGATCCGCTCGACTTCGTCGGCCGGGCTCCGGAGCAAGTCGACGAGTTCCTGGCCGAACAGATCCAGCCGATCCGCCAGCGTTACACGGACAGTGAGCTGAGCGTCGAAGTGACGGTCTAGGTCGTTGGTTGATTAGTTCACCCCATGCTATGGCGTTCGCAAGAGATCTTCGGACTAGCGGCACGACCATCCCGACTCGAAGCGTCAGTTTTGAAGTTGCGCTTTTTCTTGAGCGTAACTGATTCGAGCCGCAAATCGCGGAAGATCGAGCGACCATCGCATTCACTCTCCCTCTGGTAGAGTCGCCCTGTCAGGGTCGGAGCGCGCCCTCCCCGGCCGAGGGCATCGACGCGCAGCGTTGGTCTGCGTCCGACCCTCCCGCAAGCGGGAGGATGATATCCAAAAGCGCAA
>JBCCUO010000492.1:0-4024 GCA_039196805.1 Planctomycetota bacterium
CCAGGCCGCCAAGCCGACATCGGAAACTTTGCAATGACCATCCGGTGTGACCAGCAAATTTCCCGGCTTCACGTCGCGGTGCACCAGTCCCAGGTCATGAGCATACTGAAGGCCCAGTGCGGCTTGCGAAATGATCGTCGCGGCTTCATGCATCGGTAGCGCGCCACGATTGCGAATCAGTCTTCGAAGGTCGGTTCCGGGCACGTACTCGGTGATCAAATAATGGACGCTACTGTCGCGGCCGGCATCGAATGCCCGCACCAAGTAGGGACAATCCAGTCCCGCCTGCAAGCGGATCTCACGACGAAAGCTCTCCCGAGACTCCGACGTTGACTTCTCTAGCGGCAGCACCTTCACCGCGCACTCGCGTCCCATCACTTTGTGGACGCCTTTGAAGACCTGCCCCATTCCGCCCTGGCCAATCCAATCGGTGATCAAGTATGGACCGAGTGTCAGCTTGGTGCGTCCCGACCGCAGTTGCTGTGCTTGGTAGGGCGTCAAGATCCCGCTGGCGGTCAACTTCGACGCGATCGACTCCTCGCTGTCACCGGCCAACTCGACCGCGCGGTCCCATTGGCGTTGCGTCACCAACCCACTTTTCAACGCAGCGTCACGGAAGGCGATTGTCGGCGGGTTCTCAGCAACACTCATGTCGGGTTGCGTGTTCCTTGATCGTGCGTGACAAGCGACAACAAAACTCAGAGCCAGGGTTCAAAAACGAACACGAAGACGCTCCACCTGGTGAGACTGAACGGACAAGGTCAGCTCGTCATCATTTACTGTAATCGAATTGGTTTCCTGAGCTGAATCGGCGTCGGGCTTCTCCGGCGAATCCGTTTGCATCGATTCCGACAATGGGGGGACGACATGAGCTGATCGAATCGAACGGCAAAAGCGAATCTTCACCTTGCACGCTTCTCGCTCGGTTTGAATTAAACGCATCGTGAGATCAAACGAACCCTCCGTGGTGGCATCCACCGAAAAATCATCCAGAAGGACCGTTCGGGGAGAGACGTGAACCAACCACGCTTGCTTGATTCCGTCACCAGTCTCGGCGGAGGGTTGGGCGGCGATCGACTGAATACATGGCGTGAGCGCCCGTGATTTGGCGGTTGCAACGGTGGCGGGGACGTCGAAACCGTAGCCAAGCATCGCGTCGGTGTCCTGCTGTCCTCGAACACACAGCAACGTGTCAAGAAATCGATCGGTAACTCGGCGATGAAAGGCGCTGGAATCACACAAGATCAGCGTTTTTCGCTCCACCTCGTCCACCAGCACCCCGGTTGCCGAAGTGATCCGTTTCCCGTTCGCCCGGTGGAGCTTGTCGCGAACGATCACTTTGTCCAATGCGGACTCGGAGGCGACCGCGACTCGGGCCGCGATGTAGCTGAGCCAAGGATTTTCGACCAATTCTAGGTTCGGTTCCACGTGGCAACCCACTTCGATCCACCGACTTCCTCGTCGTAGCGTATAGGTCAGACGGAATGTAGCGTGACAGACTTTCGACCGCATCACGCGACCGGTCGTCTCAATGACCCCGACATGCTCCGTGCTCTCGACCACCTGCTGACTGTCGCAGTGCATCGTGCTGGCCAGTCCCTTCGGATCGTCTGGAGTCACGCTGACCAATCGCATCGAAAAACGATTGCCACGTTCGCTACCACTGAAGACACCATCGATGCCGCCCGATTGTCGTCCGATCGTTGCCTCCAAGAATTGATTCACCAAGGAGTTGTCCCGTGCCATCGTCGATGGCCTGTGAAACCAACGCTTCCACGAGCCTCGCTGACGATGCTCGCGGCTCGAAGCCGTTGCCTGGCAAAATCCGAATCCGGGAGTATCGACAGTCAGAACCGTGGTCGGCCCCAGCGAGGAATCATTGCTTGTCGAGGCGTCGTAAAGGGGAGACGGCAGAGTACCTTCGTTCGCGCGATTGACTTCCGCCTTTGGCGCGTGCCCCAAGAGAGTGACGTCTGTCCGTATTGCGGCGGCGTCGGGATTGAGCACCAAGACAGAATGGGGCGGAGCGTCGGCTGTGGCTTGTGGCTGCATCTTCAAGGCATCTGCCAATGCTGCCATGCCTTGAACGACTGACGGTGTTTCCGCGGACGGTGGTGGCGATTCGGTCGCCGCGGAGAGTGACGGTTTGGGATCGGATCGCTCAGCTTGTCCCGATGCAAGTGATTGCATCGCGGCTAGCGTTCGCTCTCGCTGCCAAGCTAGTTGTCGGCGGCAGGTGGCAACCGGAGCGTTAAGTGGATCGGGTCGCCGCGCGTTCACTGACTCCACCAACACCTCAGCAGCGGCCACGCTGGTCGACGGCAGGTTGCCTTGGTGATACGGCGATTCGCCCTCCTGGAAATAGTCGTCGAGCCTCCAAAACTTACCCAGTGCCAGGGTCCAGGAAGCGGCTTGACGGAGGTCTCGGAAGGCGTCACAGACGTTGTCGGGCCAGTGGGCTAGCAGGGCGGTCGCCACCTCGCCGCTGTCGATCGATTCGCCCAGTCGCGCAGCGAGGTTCAGGAACGCTGCGTCGCTGGCCGCATCGATTGGTTTGGCCGTCAACGCCTCCAACTCGGTCGTCCCCGACTGGCAGATCACTTTTGATTCCTCGCCATGTCCGGTTCCGCTAGCGAAGTCGATCGGAATTAGCCCTTGGGCCCCCAGTGATTTCACGCAAGGTAAGAGATCACTGGGCAGGTGACCGGAAAACCGAGCGAAGACCTTGGGGGCCTGACCGATCGACTCGGTCGTTTCCTGAAACGCAACGTCGATGCTGCGCTCCGCTTGATCGTACGACTGCAGATCAAAACAGACGGCCGGCCCCGGCCCTCCTCCGGCCCATCCCAGGTGGCCCGTTCGCAATAGGGCTGCGATTGATCGGTCCGACGCGGAAGGATCCTGATCGGCAAGGGCGCGGGCGGTAGGGTGGTCCAACAGTAAATTGACCGGCGTCGATATCACCGTCGCGCTGTCACGATGCTTATCGAAGCAGGCTGCCTGATCTCGCAAGCTTGCCGAGTCGATCAATCGCTTCGTGGTCGTTGGCGTCGCCAGGATCAAATCGATCAAGGCGGGATCGGACGGAAAGTAGTGGTCGCGTTCCTCCGCTAGCGCATCAAATGCGGCGTGCATCGACTCAACCGCCGAATTAGCATCACCGTTCAAGAACGCACCGGCTGCCTCGACTGCGTAGCCTTGCAGCTGGATCTCATCCAGGTTGCTGGTGTATCGCAAGCGTCGCGTCATCACCTGGATTTGCAGCGCCGTGTACGCCAACGCGTAGAAGTCATCGACTCCGATGCTTCGCTTCCCGCTGTCGGAATCGATCCGTTCGATCAACCGTTGGTCGAGATCGGCGGCGGCCAGAAAGTCGTCCCGATCGCCCCCGAAGACCAGCTGCGTCCCCGAGTCACGTTCGCACCGCTCTTCGTAGTCATCGGGCAACATCAAGCGACTGGCGCTCGGGACGGTAATCAATCGCTTCCCGGGGGGATCCGGAGGAGCGTCCGCCCGGTACCAAGTCGGCGTCTGCTGGGTATGAACCAGTAGTTGCGGGTGCCACAAGAAGGTCCAGGCAGCAAGCAAGCTACGAGCGTCAGAATCGCTACCACCGGTAGGAAAATCCTCCAAGGTAGGGGCCGGGATCAGGACGCAGCACTCGTCAAAGGGGGGCATGGACAACAAAAATTTGACGGATCGCGGTGAAGATTGATACACTGTGGCGAGGCGGTGAGGCCGAACAATCCGCCCCTTTTCCAGCAAAACATTCGCTGGCAGCGACGGGAATCGCTGTCCACCGCCCTGAATGCGAATAGACTCCCCATCCACCATCGCTGAATTATCGGTGAAGCGAAACGGGTTGTTCGGTGAATATCAACCCCATTCAAAACGCATCCGGCGTTCCAGTAAGTAGCGAAACGAGTTGACCATGGCAAAATCGTCCAGCGTGTGGGGTATTGAGATCGGCCAGTCGGCCTTGAAGGCACTCCGCTGTTCGGTCGTCGATGGCGAAGTGGTTGCG
>JBCCUO010000493.1:0-4002 GCA_039196805.1 Planctomycetota bacterium
AGTTTGATGGGCGTTTTGCTTCTGCAAGCCGGGAAGAATAAGCTCGCGACGGCGAATTGGCAAGATCGACCAGGGTCTTTCCTCGGCGTATCGGGCAGCTAGGCTGTCAGCGATGCATCCCCGAACGAAAGCGGCCTTGCTGGCGGCCGTCAAATTCGCCATCCCCGCCCTGATCATCGGGTATTTGCTGCGCTTCCACATCACACCGGAGCATTGGCGGGACCTGAACCAGCAGCCGAAAGATTACGGCCTGCTAGCCGCTGCGCTATTGGTCGCTGTCGCCGCGATGAGCCTTTCGTTTGCACGATGGTGCTTGCTGGTTCGAGCCCAGGGAATCGAACTCAGCCAGCTGGAGGCATTTCGTTTGGGATCGATCTGCTTTCTGCTCAGTTTCGTCTCCGCGGGGAGCGTTGGCGGCGATTTGTTCAAAGCAATCATGTTGGGTCGGCGACGCCCCGGGAAACGGGTCGCCGCAGTCGCCTCCGTGATTGCCGACCGCGGAATCGGGCTGTATGGGCTGTTGATCTTGGTGGTGGTCGCTCTTTGGATCCTGCCGGATCGGACCCTGTCGCAGCAACAACAAGACCGGCTGGACCAGATTCGACTCGGCACGATGGTGCTGATCCTGGCCGGCACGGCGGCTCTGGCCGTCTTGGTTCTAGGCGGCAAGTGGGTGGACCGAGCGGTCGGATCGATGGCAAAATGGCCTCGCTTCGGAGAATCTATCGAGCGACTCGCTAGCCCGCTACGGATGTTCCATACCCATTCGATGGCCTTCTTTGCGGCCGTGGCAATGAGTGTCGGAGTGCAGGGAATGCTGGCCACCAGCATGTACTTGGTCGCCCGAGGCCTCTATCAGTCGCCGCCGCCCCTGGTCGAGCATTTGGTGATGGTGCCGATTGGGATGCTGGCATCAGCCTTGCCGATCGCGCCGGCTGGACTGGGTGTGCTGGAGGCAACCCTGGAGTGGCTGTACTCGTTCGTGCCCGCGGAGCCGACCCAAGCTTCCGGGACGCTAGTCGCGTTGGTGTTCGAGTTTGTCAAAGTGGTGATGGCCATTCTGGGGACGGTTTTCTACTGGATGGCCAGAGCCGAGGTGCGACAGGGCTTGGATCTGGTCGAGTCCCACGGGCAGGCCTGACCACCGGATTGGACTGCGATCGAGACCGACCCTTCTTCGATTCTGCATCGCGTGATAAACTCCGTGGCTTGATTTCACACTCAATCCCTCTCACCCAACCCCCGGATTCTCTATGGCCCGTAAGGTCGTCAATCGGAAGGACATGGCTGCCGAAGCGGAAGCGGCCGAAAAACTAGCGGCTGAGAAGCGGACAAAGAAGAAGTCGACGCGAAAAACGAAAAAGACGGCGATCGATGTTCGGATGAAGCTCTACTGGGGAGTCTTTAGCCAGAACCTGAAACGAGTCGCCGTCTTTGAATTTGATCAGAAGCCAGACGCGGATAAGCGTGCCGAGGAACTCAGCAAGGGCGGCAAGAGTCCTCACTTTGTGCAGAAAGTCAAAGAAGAAATCGCGGTCGAATGAACGTCGGAGCGGTCCGGTTGCCAGCGGAGTGGGAAACACCCGCCGCGATTTGGATCGCGTGGCCGCACAATCGCAACACGTGGCCCGAGCGATTTGATCCCGTCCCCGCGGTCTTCTCAGAGATCGTTGCCAAACTCACCGACGCAGTTGACGTCTGCATCTTGGCGACACCCGATCTGCAAGGGCCAGCTTCTCAACGACTTGCCGCGGCCCGTGCCGACGCACGGCGCATTCGCTGGTTTCCAATTGCCACCAACGACTGCTGGATTCGTGATTACGGGCCGCAGTTTCTACGTCGCCAGGAATCTGGGTCGACGTCCCTTGTCGCCGTCGACTTCCGATTCAACGCTTGGGGGCGAAAGTATTCCCCGTTTGATGATGATGACAGGGCCGGCGGAACGATCGCTGCCAGTGCCTCGGTCGCCTGCCACCGTTCATCCCTTATCGTCGAAGGGGGCGCCCTGGAAACCGATGGACAAGGACGACTGCTGACCACAACGGCTTGCTTGACCGATGAAGACCGCAATCCAGGTTGCTCGGTCGATGAAATCGCGTCAAAGCTGAATCAATTGCTTGGCATTGACGAAATCGTCTGGCTGGAAGGCAAAGGCTTGGAAGGGGACGATACGGACGGTCACATCGATCAGTTGGCTCGATTCATCGACCGCCGCAACGTCGTTGTCGCCGCTTGCGATGATCCGAACGATCCGAATCATGACACGCTGCAGCAGCACTACCATCAGCTTCGGCTCTGGGCTGACCAAACCCATCCGCGAGTCGAAGTCCACCAACTTCTGATCCCCGCGGCACGGGAAATCGACGGCCATCGGCTACCCGAGAGTTACTGCAACTTTTTGCGCGTTGGGCCGTCGATGATCTTGCTGCCAACATTTCGCTGCCCGGAATCAGATCGCCGCGCGACCGACATGCTGCAAAGTCTCTGCCACTCCGCCAAGATCGTCCCGGTCGACTGTTACGACCTCTCTTGGGGGTTGGGGGCGATTCACTGCGCCACGTTGAATCAACCCCGGCCATGAGTCGAGGGTCTCCGGCATCCTTGCCGCTGGGCCTGGCGTCTCACGATTATCATGGGCCTACTTCGACTTGCCGCAACGAGCCCGCACCATGATCAGACTGAGCAAAATTCGCTGCATCCCGCTGTACGCCGTCTTGCTGTGGATCGTGCCGCCGTCGGTCGATGCCCAGACCGCTGGCCAGACGCAATCCGACGTCCGACGCATCAATGGTTATCGAGGAATCTGGTTCACGCTTGGACAATACTACGGCCCTGGCGACTCTGACCAAGACTACGCGCCGCGCCAACGTGCACCAGTGTTTCCGTACGGCGACAAGTACTCCGGTGGCTTGGCGACCTATACAGCCAAGCACGTGCCGCTGGCGATTCATGCTCCGGAAGTCAACAAGACATTCTTTGTCTTTGGGGGCGCGCCCAAAGCGAACGAAAGATACCTCCTTTGCATGATCGGCTACTTCGACCATGAAACGGGCAGCGTGCCCAAACCGGTTGTGGTCCACGACAAACAGGGAGTCGACGACCCACATGACAACCCCAGCCTATCGATCGATGACCAAGGCTACCTGTGGGTCTTTGTCAGCGGCCGCGCCAGAAGTCGCCCCGGCTTCAAGTATCGCAGCCGAAAGCCTTGGGATATTGATGGATTTGACCTGATTGCCCAAGAAGAGCTGACCTATCCGCAGCCACAGCGGACTGGTGCAGCCGGATTCCTTCACTTGTTTACGAAGTATACCGGTCGACGCGAGTTGTATTTCGAGTCCAGTGAAGATGGGTTCACGTGGACGTCCGACCAAAAACTTGCCGGAATCCGTGAGCCGGGCGACCAGCAGGGAGGGCATTATCAAACCAGCGCGGTGCACCAAGAAGTCAACGGCCGCGACGTCGTTGGCACATTCATGAACCGGCATCCCAATGGGGATGTTGATCGACGCACCGACATCTACTACGTCCAAACGAATGATCAGGGCAAGACTTGGACCACGGTCGATGGTCTGGCCCTGGAGACTCCCCTGTCGGAAGTTGCCAGCCCGGCCAGAGTGGCCGACTACGCATCGCGGAATCGAAATGTCTATTTGAAGAATATGGCCTTCGATCAATCCGGCCACCCCGTGTTGCTTTACGTCACGAGCAATGGCCATCAACCAGGCCCCCCTAACGGCCCTCGTCAATTGGAAGTGGTCCGCTGGACAGGGGAACAATGGGTTACATCCGTGGTGACGACCGTCGACCACAACTACGACATGGGATCCCTCGTCATCCAAGGCGACCAGTGGAACGTCTACGCCCCAACGGATCCGGGGCCGCAGCCGCATCATGGCGGCGGCGAGATCGTGCGTTGGCTCAGCGTCGATCAGGGGGCGACTTGGCGGCGGTCGGCAACGGTGACGTCAGGCAGCTTGCGAAACCACAATTACGTTCGGC
>JBCCUO010000494.1:0-3998 GCA_039196805.1 Planctomycetota bacterium
AAGGAAAAGTGATGTTGGAAGCCCTGGCCGTGGCGGGTTGTAGAAGGGCCCAGCCCTGTGGGCCCCGGCTGGCAGGGCTAGGCAAACGGCCCGGGCCTTCGGCCCTTAAGAAGCGCACGTGTGGACGATGCAGTGGGCTCTTGGTGGCAGCTCGACGTCCGCAACTCAACACCTTCAACTCTCTGAGAAGCTCGACGCGCTCCAGGGCCTGCGCTGCCTCGGTATCCGGTTTGCTACGCTGCTGACAGGCGACCAGCAAACTCCCCGGGCAGCTTCCGAGTGAACGACCGATGGTGGAATCGAACGACGTGCGACCTTGGATGCGAACGACGCTGTTTCTGGCGGCGGCCTACAACCTGCTGTGGGGCGCGTGGGTGATTCTGCGTCCTGGCGACTTCTTTCAGTTCGCTGGAATCGAACCGCCTCGCTACTTGGGCATCTGGCAGTGCGTTGGCATGATCGTTGGGGTTTACGGCGTCGGCTACGCGATCGCCGCTCGGGATCCCATTCGTCACTGGCCGATCACGTTGGTCGGTTTCTTGGGCAAGATCTTTGGGCCCATCGGGTTCCTCTTTGGACTGCTGAGCACATCGCCCGGTGATCCCGGACGTCTCCCCTTGAGTTGGGGTTTGACGATCATCACCAACGACTTGATTTGGTGGTTGCCGTTCGCCGCGATTCTCTACGCAGCGTTCCGACACCACAGTGCTCCACCCGAAACCGAGCGACTGACGGTCCAGGAGGCAAATCAGACCTTTCGTTCGCAGCACGGCAAGACGCTGGCGGAACTGAGCGAGGGGCGATTGTGCTTGGTGCTGTTCCTCAGGCACAGCGGCTGCACGTTTTGTCGCGAGGCTTTGGCCGACATGTCGAAGGCGCGCGCGGAGTTGGCACAAGAGGGCGTCATGCCGGTCTTAGTCCACATGGGCCAGAACGACGACCAGGCCCAGCAGTTCTTCGACAGTTACGACTTGGGAGATCTGGACCGCATCAGCGATCCGGACTGTCAGCTCTATCGAGCCTACGACCTACAGCGGGGAACCTTTTGGCAAGTGATGGGGCCAGCCGTGTGGTGGCCGGGGGCCAAAGCCTTCTTCGGCGGCCACTTCGTAGGCAAATTGGTTGGAGATGGTTTCCAGATGGCGGGGATGTTCACCGTCCGCGATGGTCGAGTAGTTCGCGAACATCGCCACGAGACGTCTGCCGACCGTCCCGCAGTCGATCGAATGGCGATGGCCGAATAGGGACGGTTTTGCCGCCTTCGGTTCGCGTAACCCCTCGAATGGGATCGGGAATTCCCCGAAAAGATTACTTGGCTTACGGGCGATTCGGTCACCTCTACGTAGCCTCAAGGACTCCATCATTCTCACTATCTGGGAGGCTTGGTTAAGGAAGGGTGAAAACGTCAACGTTTCCGGTTTTGGCGATTGCAATGGACTGCTGAACGCGAGACCATCCTCACATCGTCAGACGTGGCGATGCACGTGTTTATGAGCTCAATACCACTAGAGGTACAGAATGAAGAAATTGTTTATGGCAGCGGCCCTGATGGTTGGGCTCGCAGGCGTATGCCCAGCCGAGCTAGTGATCAGCGAGTACATGGCCAACCCGGCCGCGCTACCGGATAGCGAGGGCGAATACTTCGAGTTGTACAACTCGGGGGCCGCCGCAATCTCGTTCGATACAATTTCGGACGATGGATCCGACAACTTCGTGTTCACTACGCCTATTTCCGTCGCGCCTGGCGAGTTCGTGGTCTTGGGCAACACTGCTCAGAGTTACGTTGACTTTGTCTACACTCCCTATTTCTTGGCCAACGGTGCGGACGAGATCGTTGTTTCGAGCGGCGCTACCGAGCTTGCTCGGGTTAACTACTCAAATGGTGACCCGTTTGGCGCTGGTGTCGCGGTCGTCCTGGAGGATGTGTTCGGTTCACCACTGAACTACATTGCCGAGGTCTCGACTTTTAGCACCGGAGACATTGGTTCACCGGGCGTTGCAGGATCGACGATCACAGCTATTCCAGAACCGTCAGCGGTTGCCGTTTTGGCACTGTTTGGATGCGGGGTTGCTGTACGTCGTTCGCGTCGTGCCTAGCTTTTTGGCAAGCACGACTCGCCTGAGAAAGTGAGGACAAGGTCAGCCCTGTGGCTGACCTTTTTTTGTGCGCAGGCGTGCTGTCATGAACGTGTTGACGATCACGGCGACGCCGCTCGAGTACACCAACGCCAATGCCGCCTCTTGATACCTGGCTCCGCTGTGGAGCAGCGAAAAGAGTCTGGTGGAAACCGTGACGACTTCTGGGGGAGCAACCGGTAGCGTGGCGGGGACGTCGCCGGCGGCGATCAAACCCGCAGCGACTGCGGCGATCGACGCCTCTCTTCTGAATGCTCGGGCGTCGATGCGTGTGATTCGGTTCCACCAGCTGCCGTCGATGCGCGATTGCTGGGATAGTTCGTTGGTCATCCTCAAGTAGCCGATTCGCATGATCCAGTACGCGATCGGCAACGCGCGAAATAGCAACGCAAGAATCGTGGGAACGAGCGTTCGTTCGTAATGGTCCTGGAGTCCAGCGATCGGCAGCTGGAAGACTCGAACGATCATCAGACCGACCACGGGGCCTGGAATCATGAAGCCAATGATCAACGCGATCGTCGTGGCCGCCGCCAGCCGCGGACGCGTGTGATTGATTCTGGCCAGTGGCCAAGCAATGGCAATCGCTGTTAGCCCAACTGTCATCGCGACCGCGCCCGACCACTGGAACTCGCTGCGAAACAGCGTCGGTACCTCCGCGATCGCGCTTGCGAATGCAAGAGGGCTCCAGGTTCCGCTGATCCCGGAGTCAGTCCGTTGCACCTGATGTCCCGCCTTGATGACCAACCCGAGCAGCGGCACAGCCACCACAACGATCGTGATGGCCGCCAACGCCAAGGCTGGGCTCATTCCGATCCGCTGCGAATTCGATTCGGGAGGCGTGACGGAAATCGATTCCATCGACTTGCGGTTCAGTAGGCGACTACGCAGCAAGATCGCGCATCCCACTGCGGCAATGACGCCGGGAGGTAAACAGAGCAGCGAGATCGATACCGCGTCGGGTGTCGACGCGAAGAGCACGTAGAACTGATCCGCGAGCGTGGCGTAGGCATACAAATTGACGACTGTCATTTCGGTCGCCGCCAACAGGGCAACCCCCAGGCAACCCAGCAAAATCCAAGGAGCGGCCAGCGGAAGCTGCAAGCCCCAAAATGACGAGCGTCCCTGCGACTCGACCGCAAACTGATCCACCAGTGACGGCGGAACCCGTCGCAGGCCCTGCCACGTCGCCAAGGCAACCAGAGGCACGCCATGCAGCCCGTGAATCCATCCGCTGGCCAAGAGTCCGCTGAACCAACCGAATTGTCTGCCAGTGATCTGCGATAGGGGCAGCCAACCGAACTTGCCCGCCGTTGCCTCCCAGGCTGCCGCGTGCAACACCAGTGGTAGGGCGAGCGATGAGACCATCGCGGCGACGAAACATCGCTGGACCACTCGATGAGACCGCCGAAGACCTCGATCCAGGGTCGCCAAAGCAGCCCCAGCGGGAATCCCAAGCCCACTAGCCAGCAAAACCGACACAACGATCAAATTCAGCGTCAGAAGCGCCGGTGCATAGCTCACAGTGGTAGTGTTGACCTGCTGAATGGGTTTGGTTGTCCAGCCGCGATCATAGCCAGAGACCGAGTCGGCAAAAAAGTTGGATGACGAAAAAGTGTTGGGTGGGGTAGCGAGAAGAGGGAGACAGAAAAATGGGGGCAGGAAAATGGATGACAAAAGACGGAAGAGGGAGCGGAGGACGCGAAGAGATGAAACCGCGAAAGAAGCAAAAGGGGATGTGACGCGTGAGAGGAGAGGAAAATTCGGAGGGTGTGAAAGCCCCAAGGAAAGTGCGAGCCAACGGCTAACGACCAAACGCCAAACGCTTCTTCCCCCTCGCTGACCGCTGACCGCTGACCGCTGAC
>JBCCUO010000495.1:0-3975 GCA_039196805.1 Planctomycetota bacterium
CGCATCTGCCGTTCACGGCACCCGCCAAGTATTGGGATCTCTACGACAGATCTAGGATCCAGGTCCCGTCAACCAAGCCAATGATGAATGGCGTCCCGTATGCCGCCTCCAATTGGGGCGAACTGAAGGCGTATCCAGACATTGAACCGGGCCAAGACCCTCTCAGCCCCGCGAAGTCGCGGGAACTGATTCATGGTTACTACGCCTGCGTCAGTTACATGGACGCGCAAGTCGGCAAAGTCTTGCGAGCCCTTCAGAAAAATCAGCAACGGAAAAACACGATCGTGCTCCTTTGGGGCGACCATGGCTGGTACTTGGGCGACTTTGGTGACTGGTGCAAGCATTCCAACTACGAGGTCGCCACACGTGTGCCATTGATCGTATCACCACCCGAAAAATTCGATGTTCAGCGCGGAGCTGGCAGCAATGCCATGGTGGAGTTTGTTGACATCTTTCCGACACTGACCGAGTTGGCCGGACTGCCGACCCCCTCACACTGTCAGGGCGATAGCATGATGCCGTTGCTGTCGCGACCGGACCGGCCGTGGAAGGAGGCTGCGTTCAGCCAGTACAAGAAAACCAAGAAGGGATCTGGCTCGATGCTTGGCACCAGCGTACGAACCAAACAGTTTCGCTACACGGAATGGCGGAGCACGCGATCCAACGACTTAGACGCTATCGAGCTGGTCGACTTTGCCAACGACCCGAAAGCAATGCGAAACGTGGCAAGCGATCCGATTTACGCCGATCAGCTGGAGAAATTGTCCGAGTTGGCGGACCAGTCCGGCAGCGGAGTTCGTCCGCCCGCACGCTAGGCGGCTCGCTGAAAGATTCTCAGCCCGAAGCGCGAGCGAGAGGGCAACGGCCACGCTTCCCAAATTCAGCTAACTCTCGGAACTCTGGCGAGCCCCGCTACGCTAGTGATTGATCGGGCATTCCTAACGCCCACCGGGAACGACCATCACGCGATCATGTGGCGCGAATGCAACGACGTAACGATTGCGACCATCGACGATGTTAACAGGGACCGTGACGCCGCCGGCAAGCTCGCTGCCTTGCCAGTTAACGGCGGACAGAGAGAGCGTTTGATGCCCGGCGGGCAACTCAGCACGCAACACTTGGATTTCTCGGGGCAGTAGCCCCCAGCAACGCAGATCCGCCTTCTCGCTGCCGGCCCACGCGGTTGCCGTCGCGAATTGAAACAGCTGCCCCGCGTTGCCCTCCAGTCCCAGCGCGTTGCGAGCGCCGGCGACCGCCGCCTCTTTGCTCGCGCGACGCACAACAGCACGAGCGATCGTCCAAGGCATTTCAGCTTCCCGCTGCTGTTGGGCCAACTCAACGACATTAGTCAGGGTTTGCGTGGCGCCCAGCAACTGCCCTTCCAGTCGAACCGACACCGCTGCCGTGTCCGATGGCGGGACATGCACAATCGGGACCTTCACCTCCGCCAGATTCGGCAGCACCAGATCGCTGCCATCATCAGCGGCCTCCGAACTCACCAGCGCGCTGGCGATGGTCATCGCCGTCGACGTCGTCTCGGCAACGCCCTCCTGCAGGACAGGGCCACGACCAACACAAGCGATCACGTACACAACACCGTGACCTGGTGAGCTGTGGACTCCGTCGCTTGCCCGCTGCAGGTCAGCGGACGCTGGCAGAAAGTCGGGTCGAACATGACCCACCAACTGATAGGCACGAGCAGCATCGTCATAGTCGTGATGGGTCGCCTCACGGAGGATCCCACGTAGATACGGCGCCAGGGCAATGGGTTGATACGGATTGGCGTCGCCAATCAGACCGCGACCAGTAGCCTCATCGGCCAATTCAGACTGCTTCATCGCCGCTTGAAGGGCGTAGCTTTCGGCGTCGTCTCCGTTTCCGGCCAACGAGCAGATTGCTAGAAAGGACCGTATCATCACCTCTTCGTATCCGGCAGGTTGAAAAACGCGAGCGTTGTCGTCGCGGACGACTGCTACCGCCTCTTGCACCGGATGATGATTCGCCATCTGGTCGAAGTGATCCCGCATTCGACGGAGGCGCGCTTCACTGGATCGCAGGTTGCCGCTCGCAAACTCGACGATCGCCAAGTCCAACTCCGCCGTCGGTGTGGACCCGTCGTCTACGGCGACGCATTCCTGCAGACACTTGGAAGCCTGCGTCAGTTGTCCGGCAGCGAACGCCGAACGCGACTGATCGATCGACGTTCGGGATCGAGCACAGCCGCTGACGCAAAGCAAGCACGCCATCTTCACCGACACCATCAGCGCCAGCGAGGATGCGGTCCAATTGACGTAGCGTTGACTAACCATCCGCTTGTTTCAGCGGACCCCAGTTCCACCACTTGCCCGTGCGGGCTTTGTGATAGCCTTTGCGGATCTTCGCCGACTCTTTCAGCTGATCACCGGTGTGAACGTTGACCATCTCCAGGGTCAACAGATAGTCACGCTGCGTGCTCTTATTGCGATCGGTGGTGCCGGACGTGATCGTACCAAAAAGCAGGTAGTCGACCGGAGTGCCTTCGCGTCCCAAGACAGCGGAGAACATCTTTTGGTTGGCGGGCAAGAACAGCGAGTCGGGTCGCAGCCGAAGTTCGCGGAGAGCGGCGTCGATCATCCGTCGATTGATGCTGCGATAGGCCTGCGCCGTGTTAATCTCTGTGTCGATCCGCTGATACAGCTGATCTTTGAAGTCCAGCAACTCCTCGGCCGATTTGTTTTCCAGGCCAACGAAACACACGGTTGCCGGGCCGGTGGCCAGGGCACTTTCAACGCCTCCGCCGACCAAGACCTCTCCGGCCGCCATCGATTCAGCGATCGCCGAATCATGAAAGGTCGCCGGCTGAATCGTTGGCGGGCAGCGCGACAGTAGCTTCGCGACCGCTTCGTCGACCAAGGGGTTCCAGGTGGCCGCACCGGCTTCGTGGCTGCCGACCATGTCGACATCATCCTGAGCCAGCAGATGGCCATACTGGCGTCCCGCGCAGCCTGAAGCGGACACCAGCGCGATTGGCATCGACGTGGCAGCCATCAATAAGGTGCGTCGGCTTAGAGCTGGTGATAACGGGCAGCGCTTGGGTTGTGTCATGATTGCCTGCGGAAACGCGCGATGCGGGCTGATTGGGGCGTCTGAGGGATGATGAATCGGCACGCCAACTGGGCCGTCCGGGGATCGAATCGGAAAAACGCTTCAGTTTCAGGGCCGAAATGGACTTAGGTGTCTTGCCCGTGCCGAACGAGGTATCAAAATGTCCGGTCGCTCGGCCAGATCAGGCGTAGGTGGGGACCCGCCGTGGTTCGCCGCCGATGCCCGAATGGCCCGTTCACACCCTGGTCCGCCCATTGACCCGCCCGTCTCGTCCTTAATCGCCTCTGGTTTGTTCAGATCGGTTTTCCGTTTAAAAAACGTTCGGTCGTCCCCTGCCAGACCGATCCGTTCGGCTAAGCTTCCCGAGCTGCCACCGCAACCCAGCTCGCCCTCGTTCGCCAATCCCCCAGACCTCCATGCTTGTTGCTGATCCCGCTGTCGAATTCAAAACCGCTCCGCAGACGGTGGGCTTGGTCGTCTTGCCGGTCGATCCATCAAATGAACGGGGGACGGTACCGCCACAACCTCGGCTTGAAGACGAGGACGACGATGACGACGTAGAGGGCGGCGACGATGCAGGCGATGACTTGGACGACGCGGATGATGGTCTGGGATTTGGAGACGATCTGGAGGACGATGACGTTGATGAATTCGACGACATCGACGAAGACGACTTCGATGACGATTTCGACGATGACTTCGAGGAAGAGCTGAACGACGACTACGAGATTGAGATCGACGACGAGATCAGCGAGGAGTTTGGGCTCAGCACAGGCCCCAAGAAGTCGGACGAAGAGGAAGTGATGGAAGAGTTCGACGATTTCGCTGACGTCGACTCCGAAGACCTGAACTAAGGCTTTTCGGGCAACACGAACCGTGCGGCGGTTTCCC
>JBCCUO010000496.1:0-3974 GCA_039196805.1 Planctomycetota bacterium
CACGGGACGGTCCAGCGTCGAACCGTCACTCCTGGCTAATTTCCTGCGGCAACACCTGCCCAGCTACATGATCCCAGCCCGCTACGTATTGGTGGAGGAGTTTCCCAAGACGATCAACGGAAAGATCGACCGCGAGCGTTTGCCCAGAGCGGAAACGGGTTCGGTGGCACGGAATTCAGACTACGTCGCCCCCCGTTCCGCGCTTGAGCAGCGTTTAGTCGCTTTGTGGCAAGACGTTCTGAATGTGCCCGAGGTTGGGATTCATGACGACTTCTTCTTCTTGGGTGGAAGTTCGTTGTTGGTTGCCCAAGTGGTCGCCGAGCTGACGCGAGACTTGGATCTGGAACTTCCGGTTCGCGACTTCTTCGCCAATCCGACGGTCGCGACATCGGCGCGGCAGATCGAGCATTTGCTGGGACGGCAACAGGGTGAAGGACGCGACTCTGTCGCCGCGGACAGTGGCGATTCGAGAGTCTATCGAAGTCGGCTGCCCAAGATTGATGCAGGATTCTTTCCAAGTGATGGACGATCCCTGTACCGCGTGCACCATCCCCCGGTGCGCGAGTCGCTGGGACGGGCGGTCCTGATATGCCAACCCTACGGGCACGAATACGCTCGGGCGTATCGCAACCTTCAACAGCTTTCGGTGCAGCTGGCTCAGCATGGCGTTCACGTGCTGCGCTTCGACTATACCGGCACCGGGCAATCAGAACTGTCGTGCCATGAAGCGAACGGCTCGCTTTGGCTGGACGACGTTCGTCATGCCGCAGAGCATCTGCGCGAGCTGAGTCAGGTGAACGAGATCGACGTGCTAGGCGTCAGGTTGGGGGCCATGTTGGCGGCCAATGCCACGCTTGGCAGCGTCAACCAGGTCGCGTTTTGGGATCCACTGACCAGTGGAGAATCATTCCTGAAGCTGTTGGATGGATTCCATGAGAACATGCTGACAAATCTGTCGGTCTTTCGCGTGGTCCGGCGCCGCGGAATGCTGGATCAGGCATTCGGACACGAGTGGACGTCTGCGAAACGGCGTAGCATCGCTGAGTTGCGATTCAACGGTCAGCCTTGTTTTAAGGCCAAGCGAATGACACTGTATCTGTCTGCCGGCTACCAGGAAAACGAGCAGGGAATTGATTCGATCAACGGATGGTCGACGAAAACGTTGACCGATGAGGTCCGTTGGCACGAGCCGACGTACACGGAGAGTGCGATTTCCACACCAACGCTAAATCAGCAGATCGTTTCCGAGTTCACGGGAGTCGTGTCATGAACGATCATGCAGTTGTGTTTGGCGACTACCAGCACCTGAGCGGGATCGTTCACCGACACGAGGACTGTTCGCGCGACGTGGCGGTGGTCAGTTTGACGGCGGGCATGTTGCCGAGTTCAGGTCCATTTCGATTGCATGTTGAACTTGCTCGGTCGCTTGGGAAGTGCAATCTCGCCTCCCTTCGATTCGACCTTTCCGGCATCGGCGAAAGCCTTGGCGTAGGCGTGTCGGGACGCTCGATTGATCGGGCCGCAAGTGAAACACGACAGGCGGTCGATTTTCTTGCTCAGGTGCATGGGTTTGAAAAGTTCATTTTGTTCGGTCTCTGCAGCGGTGCCGACGATTCCATTCACGCTGCGATGATGGACGATCGAGTGATCGGGGTCGTCGCGATGGACGGTTGTGGCTACCGCACGCCCCGATTCTACGCGCACCGAATCCTGGGCCACTATCTGCCTTTGGCGATGCGACCACGCAAGTGGCGGCGTTTGGTGCGACGGAAGTTGGGCTGGGAGACACCGCCGCCGCGTTCGCTGCAGCAGGGGGACGACGTTCGCGAGTTCCCCACACGTCGTCAGGCAGTTCAAGAACTGGATCAGCTATCCCAACGAGGCGTCCAGTTGCACTTCGTCTACACGGGCGGAGTCCACGACTACTTCAATCACGCATCCCAGTTTCGCGGCATGTTTCCGGAACTGTGCGACGACACCAGAATCACCAGCCACTTTTTCCCGCGAATGGACCACGTGGCCTCGCTCTGTGAGGATCGTTTGCGTTTGATCGAACATGTGACGGGGCGAATCACACACATGGCAAGCGATACGGTGCCAACCTATTGATCGGTCTTGAACCTGCGATGCGACACCCTGCAGACGCACTCTGAAGCTAGAAATCGAACGGGTCGTCGCCACCGCTGCCAAACGGATCATCCGCCATGCCTTCGCCAGCACCGAAGGGATCATCGCCAAACGGTGTTTCGGTTTCGAAGGGTAAGTCTCCAGCTGGCTTGCTTTCCGGAGAATCAGTCTGCTCTTCGGCCGCTTCCTGTTTCGCGACCACCGTCGGATTGACGAACTCGGGTAAATCACCGTACTCGGGGCGCAGGCACTGGACGACGCCGCGATGATCGACCAGATAGAGGCGATCGGTGACTCGATTGATAAGACGGGTTTCGCTGGAGATGTTTGCGATCGAAGCCACACGGCTTCCCGATTCCAGGTCGATCACCAACAGGTTTCCGGTGACCGATTGAGCAAAGACGTTTTGACCCACCACTCCCAGCATACGCTTGATTCCACGTACGGATTCCGGCCAGGCCGCCGAGCCGTTCTCGGTCAACATCGCGACCAGATTGCCATAGGTGCTGAGCACCAAGACACGATCACCGGCAACGTGAACGCTATCCATTACCGGCTCGCCGAGCGGACGGCTCCAGATCACTCGTCCAAACTGAGATGCATCCAAGCCATAAACTTGACCGGTATCGGTCGCAAAGAAATACTGCTCGCCACCGCCCGCGACGACATCCCCTCGGACAACACCATCAACACCTAACCGGAAGGTGACCGACGGTTGACCTTCCACCTCGGCGACATACACAAAGCTACGATCGGTGCCCCAGGCCAACCTGGAGCTGCCGCTAGCTTTTGTGGGTAGAGCGGTCGCGTCGCCGGTGTATCCCAGTTTCATCGGGAAAGCGAGCGGGTCGTCCAATACGTAGACGTCCATCGATCCGCCACCGATGGGCACCATGGCAAATCGATCGTCCACCAAGCTTCCCAGCAGTGGGTCGGGGCCAGTCCTTTGCTTTCGAATCTCTTCGCCGGTGGCTGCATCAAGGATCCTCAGGTTGCTGCCATTGGTGACGCTGACATAATGCTCGTTCACGCCCAGTTGATGATACCCAAGCCGACGGTCGCCGATCCGAGAAACCCACAGGTAGCGTCCGTCTTCAGCATCTCGACACTCAAGCACGCCATCACTGGACAGCGAGTAGAGTCGAACCTGAGCGACCTCGCGAACTCGGGTCTCCGCCTCGATCCCCCGACGCTTGAATATCCGGACTTCTTGTTTCGCTTGTCGCTCAGCTTCCTTCAGTCCGATCGGCTGGCCACTGCGCGACGGCATGTCCGCCGAGATTCGAGCCAACACGGTTGGTTGTGCGCTTTTGTCAGCATCAGCAGCGCCGTCGCCTTTGGCAGCCGGCACTGTCACGACTTCAACATAGGTCTTGGGCTGAGTTGAATCGACGAACAGCCGTTGGTCGACGATCATTTGTGCGTCGACTGAGACCGCAATCTGCTTTCGCCAGTGCTGGACCAGGTCGAGTCGTTCTGCCTGCTGTGCGGTAAGCAATTCCTCGGCGGTTCCCACCAGCATGGTGGTCACCAAAGCCAGGCCGATCGCCATCAACCGGGCGGCACCCTGCGAGAGTTCTTGTGAGACTGACGGCGTCAGTGCAGTGCAACGAAGGGATAACACGTTGGGCACGTCCAAAGCGAGCGAAGGACTGGGAAAAAAGACTCAACCCCAAGAATAATCAATCAGGCGGCGGGTGGCGAACCAACCGCAGGACATGGCCTAAATTCGTGTCCTGCACGTATTCTTGGAAGGTGGATTGACGTCGCGGACGGGATCGACGATGAAGTCGGCTCCGCCCCAACCCTCTACATTCCGCATCACCCGCGTCACCGGAGCCCCCCCG
>JBCCUO010000497.1:0-3958 GCA_039196805.1 Planctomycetota bacterium
CAGACATTTGCTTGGCGCTGCTGAACAGCAACGAATTCATCTACGTCTATTGAGTCCAACAAGAGCCCGACATGACAGTCCTACCGCGCCGCGACTTTCTGTATGGCCTGGGATCGACCCTGGGACCGCTCGCGTTTTCGTCGATGCTGGCACAGTCCTCCATGGCCGAGCAGAAATGGTCCGATGATGACTCCGATGGATCACGTGGTCCCCATTTTCCCGCCAAAGCCAAGCACTGCATCTTCCTCTACATGGAGGGGGGGCCGTCGCATATCGACACGTTCGATCCCAAGCCGAAGCTCAACGAACTGCACCTCAAGGAGTTCCAGCGAGGTGGTGAAGAACAGTCGGCGATGAGCAGCGGGAAACGCTACTATGTGCAATCACCATTCAAGTTTCGCCAAGTGAGCGACAGCGGCTTGAAGATGAGTGAGCCTTGGCAGCAGTTGGCCAGCGTCGCGGATGAGTTGTGCCTCTATCGCGGCTGTCAGGTGGAGTCGGTGAATCATCCGACCGCCAACTATCACGTGAATACCGGCAACCGTTTCGGCGGCGATCCGTCGATCGGAGCTTGGGTGAATTACGGTCTGGGCAGCGAGAACCAGGACTTGCCCGGGTTCATCGTCTTGCCCGAATTGGCTTACCCACAGGGCGGTGCCGCCAACTGGTCCAACGGGTTCCTGCCCACCGCACTGCAGGGAACGCCCTTGAGGTCCAAGGGGTCGCCGATTCTAGACATTGCTCCGCCTCAGGGAGTTAGCCGAGAGCACCAACGTCAAAACCTTGACTTCTTGGCGAAGATGAATGCGAGGCATGCCGCCAAACATCCCGATCACGAGGATCTGCTGGCGCGGATGCAGAACTACGAATTGGCGTTTCGGATGCAGATGCAGGTTCCCGATGTATTGAACATCGACGACGAGACCCAATCGACGCTCGACGACTATGGCGTTGGTGTGGAACCGACCGACAACTTTGCCAGGCGTTGCCTGCTAGCCCGTAAGCTGGTTGAGAAGGGAGTCCGGTTCGTCCAAGTGTATGCCAGCACCTGGGATTCGCACGACTACATTGCCAAGGCTCACGGGGCATTGATCCCATCGGTCGACCGCCCGATTGCCGCCTTGATCAAGGACCTGCGTGATCGTGGACTCTTGGAAGAGACGTTGATCGTGTGGATGGGCGAATTCGGTCGTACGCCGGACAATGGCGTTCGAGGTGGTGGTTTGGCCTACGGTCGTGATCACAATCCCAATGCGATGTCGATTTGGTTGGCCGGTGGTGGCTGCAACGCGGGAAACGTGATTGGTGCGACCGACGAGATCGGCGGGGCAGCGGTCGAGAACGTTCATCACGTTCGCGACTTCCACATCACGCTGCTGCGACTACTGGGACTCGACGACAACAAGCTGACCTACTATCACGCAGGCCGCTTCAAACAACTCAGCCAGTTCGGCGGCCAAACGATCAACGAGTTAATTGCGTGAATGAGCTGCGACGCTCGATCGACGCGCCACAGCGATCGCAGGAACTAGTCGTCGTCTGATTCCTGGCGGGCTTCTGCAGTAGCATAGAGTTCGGCTTGCTGAAGCAGTAACGCCTTCAACTGCGACCAGTACTCTTCACCAACCAACGATTCTTTGCTCCTACGCAACGACTGGATTTGGTTCTCGATCGTCGCTCGACGCTCGCGTTCCGCCGCTGTGAATGGCAATTGAGCCGACTTGGGAGCGAGCGTCCAACGACTGGCTAGGTCGCCATCGGGCTCTTGCTCGCCCTTGGCCGATCGGATTGCCTGAATTCCATTGAATGCCTTGGCGGGCGTGCCCAAGGCGTCGCCATTGTCGTCAATCAAAGCATGTTCGGTCGCAATCCGGCCATTGCGCCGGTAGAAAGCGTCGACTTCGCGAGTCGCCTTGACGAACGCTTCCAGCAGACTGGTGGCATCGTCATGGTCCAAGTCCGCTTCCGCCGATGCAATCGCCTCCGAAAAGAACTCGCCCAATCGAGCAAAATTCTGCTCCGTCCCACTCTTGGTCGCCGTCACGATCACTCGATTCGGACCGGAAAGGGCATTGATGAACGGAGCGCTTGCCGAGGCCAGGTTGACGATCGCAAGTGGTCGCTTGTAGCGATCGAGTCGCTTGGCCAGCTCCGCCGAGGATACGTCCTTGCCCGCCAGGTTGAAGTTGGCGATGTCACGACGAAACGTCCCATGTCCGATGAGAACTAACCACACGGGCGTATCGGACGCCACATTCAACGCGTCCAACTGGCCGAACAGTTCCGTGCGATCATCGTCTGAACCGCCTTCCGATCCTTCGCCTCCGATTCGAAACGACTTGGCACCAGCTCGCTCAGCAGCCTTCGTCCAATGGTCGGCCCAAGTCTGGAACATTGCCGCATACTCTTCGGTTCCGGCTGCTCCGATGACGATCACGACCGTGGGCTGACGCGACGGCTTGTCCGTTCCGGGCGTCTCGTTGGAAAATGCCGCGCGCCTGGTCCCGATCCAGCCAAGCAGCAACACCAGTGAAAGGACCAAGGAATCACTCCAGCGACTGCGATTCGATCTCATGCCATCCCCTTCCATCGCCTGAGTCCCCATTCGCCGCACAGGCAAGCCAGTGCTGCTAGCATCACCCATGGGGTGTGCCAGATCGGATAGACCCATGTTTCGGTCACCGGCAGTTTTCTACTTGGAAGCGACTGCACGAACTCGTCGAGTCGATCGCCCTGCAGGACTTCGCCCCCGCTCTGCTTGGCCAGTTCTTCAAGAGTCGCCTCGTCGGACGCCAGTCTTTGAAACTCCGCTGACTGGGGCTGTGTCGTCCAGCCGGCTGAGTCGTTTCCAACGACGCTACCATCTGGACCTGAGATCTTGGCCGTCGCCAAGAACCCGCCGGGATCTCCTGACCAGTGCCGGCAAACGTACATCCCTGCCTGCTCCGGATCGGGTTGGGCGACCAGTTTCAGCGCGGGCACTTCGTCGGCTAGACCGCCGAGCGAACGAATCTCGACGTCCACGGTCGCATTGTCCAGCGGCAGATAGGCCTCATCCCGCGCGGTCACGACAATCTGCGTTGGTTGACTGGGATCCGGATCCCGCTGGATCCGCACCTCCGCACGACGCGGCACTTCGTTCACCAACCAGTGGGTGATCTGACGCCACGATTTGGCCGGGTCATCGGAGTTGTCCTCGTCACGATGCATCGCCCACCGCCACACGTCACCCAGCACAATTGCGGCCGTGCGTCCCTTGCCGAACCGCTGCGACGTGATCGCGGGAAAGACTTCGCCATCCCGCGTGGTCACGGTGGCCAAGACGGACGCTCCCGGCTTGATTTCGCCCACAGCATTGACCGTCGTCAGCGGGGTCAGGTCGGCGAGTCGTTTGCGTTCGGCGTCCTCGGTGTCGCGAAGCCGCATCCAAGGTTGCAGCATCCCTTCACGCGACAGCTGAAAGCGAACCGGCGTTTGAATTGATTGCCCGTCTCGTCGACGAGCATAAACGGGTGACAGTTCGCCCAGAGGCGAGTCGGCAAAGGAATCGGGATCAAACCCTTCTTGGCCGCCCAGCAGTAGCAGTCCGCCACCGCGTCTGGCCACAAATCGGCGAATCATCAGCAACTGATCCTCGCTGAAGAAGTCGTTCTCCAAATCGTCCAGGATCAAACCGTGATAGCCAAATAGTTCTTCGGCCGTATCAGGGAACCCGTCGCTCAACTCCTCGGACTCCTTCACCCCCAGGCGAAGAATCACGGGTTCATCGTATTGTTCCGCCGCCTCCTCATCGTCCTCGCCTAGACCGGCGAACAGCGGGTTGGTGCTGTTGACGCCTCGGTCGCGGAAACTGAACTTCGGCTCCTCCTTGGCGATCCGCAACAGTCCGACCATCTGCACTTCAGGATCGCTTTGCAGAGAACGACGAATGAACTTGTATTCCCAGTTGGGACGCCCG
>JBCCUO010000498.1:0-3956 GCA_039196805.1 Planctomycetota bacterium
GGAACTGATTGATCCCCTGGCGCGAGCCTTGAAGGATCAGAACTACGCGACCCCCACTCCAATCCAAGCCCAGACCATTCCTCACGCCCTGGAGGGCCGTGATGTGCTGGGGTGCGCTCAGACTGGCACTGGCAAGACGGCTGCGTTTGCCCTGCCGATTCTTGACTTCTTGGGTGGCGACCCGATCAAGCCCAGCCCCAAACGCCCGCAGGCACTCGTGCTGGCGCCGACACGGGAGCTGGCCATTCAGATCGGCGACAGCTTCAAGGCGTACGGGCGTCACCTAAAGATGCGAACCGTATTGGTCTACGGCGGCGTGAATCAAAATGCCCAAGTGCGCCAGATGCAACAAGGCGCCCACATCTTAGTGGCGACACCAGGCCGCCTATTGGATTTGATGCAACAGAAGCACATCGACCTTCGTGACTTGGAAGTCTTCGTCCTGGACGAAGCCGACCGCATGCTTGACATGGGCTTCCTCCCCGATCTGAAACGCATCATTCGCGAGCTGCCCAAAGAGCGGCAGTCGTTGTTTTTCTCGGCAACGATGCCTCCGAAGATTCGTGAGTTGGCCGGTGAGTTGCTCTTCAACCCCGTCAACGTGAACGTGACGCCCAAGCGGACCAGCGTCAAGAAAATTGACCAGCAACTCTTGTTCTGCGACCGCGGCGAGAAGCAGGACCTGTTGAAAAGGATCCTAAGTGGACAGGGAGTGGATCGCGCCATTGTTTTCACGCGAACCAAACGAGGCGCCAACACGGTGGCTCGCAAGTTAGAACAAGGCCAGATCGACGCCGCCGTCATTCACGGAAACAAGTCACAGAATGCCAGACAAAAGGCGTTGGAAGCATTTCGCAAGAAACGCGTCCGTGTCTTGGTCGCGACCGACGTTGCCGCCAGGGGAATCGATATCGATAACGTGACCCACGTGATCAACTACGACTTGCCCAGCGAACCGGAAGCCTACGTACATCGCATTGGCCGCACCGGTCGCGCCGGAGCGGAGGGGATCGCGTTATCTCTGCGCACCGGAGACGAACTGGATGAACTACGAGACATCGAACGGTTGATCGGGACCACAATTCCACGCGATCCCAACCGGCCTCAGCCACGCCCCGACTCGGGACCCAAATCGGGCAGCCGCTCGCCGGGACGCTCTGGCCGTGCGGGCGGAACGAGATCGGGGGCGTCCAACGGGGCGCGTTCTGGCGGCCCCCGACGAGGACGAAACAAGGCCAGTGTGACAGGCAAGGGAAGTACCGTTGGTCGCAAATCGGCCGCCAAGTCAGGATCGAACGGACGCAAGTCCTTTGCATCGTCTCGAGGACGATCGCAGGGGCGTTGATTTTGATCATGATTCGACCCGCGGGAAACCTTCCTGCTCGGCCCCTGATTCAATATCCGGTCCCGTCTAGTCTGCTGGCAGGCGACGGCCATCGTACAGATCGGTTGGTCGTGTCGTTTGGGCGGTTCGCCGTGGCTCCGACCAGACGGACTGACCATCGATCTCCGCGGTAACGGCCACGATACCAATGGAGGCCAACCGGTAGTACCAACGCGTCGTCTGTTCGTTGGCTCGGGCTTCGACGATCAACAACACCTCGGGGCTGGCCTCTTGTGCGAAGGCGAAGACGGCACCGTCGACGACCGAATCAGTGTTGTATCGGAATAGGGGTGTCGGCAACGGGCGGAGCGTCTGGGTTCCTCCGGCGTTGACAATGTCGGCCTTGATGGTGAGCGATCGTTGAATCGCCTTCATTTGCAGCAGACGCTGGCGATCGTTCGCTGGAACGGTGGGCACTTGAGGGAGGGGACGCATCGGCTCAGCAGTTGCCATCGGTCGCCAGAACGGAGAGGCATCTTTGCCCGGTCGAGCGCGAATTCGCTCTTCGCTTAGCGAACGCCATTGCTCGAACCAGCGACCGTTCTTGGTCCGATACGTCTTCATTGCCACGACGGGGCGTTCGCCTTGCGTCCACAGGTACACGGCGCCGTGTGTCGTGCCAAACACTGGATTCGACCAATTGAACACCGATCGCCTCGCCAGTTCCAAGACCACCGTGGCTCCATCCTGTTCCGATTCCACCAGGTACTGAAGCGCTCGCTTTAGCGATTCTGACTCGTCAGCCACTTGGGTCGCAACGTCGTCTGCCTGGACGCGTGAGTCCGCTACCGCGATCAAGGACACCAAGGCGATCAGCGGAGTTAGAATGGGATGCATCAGAGAAGCCTAAGTTGATTGCCTGAGCAGCAGCACTGTGGTCTGTCCGAGATGAGTATGTGAAGGGATGGAACTTCAGCTGTTGTGCTGCGGTGAAACACGTCGCCAAGCGAACTTAATAGACATGGCGACTAGACCAGGCAAGCAAACGAGCGGAACACAAGGCATCAGCGAGAGTCCGGTGGCCGAAACCTCCTCCGTTTCGCGCAGCACCCAGGAGAGTGAGAGCGGACCACGATCATCCGCGCGAACCAGTTTCTCACGGGTTTACCGAACGCTGTTTTGCGTTCTGGCGTTCGCAATGTCGTTGCTATGCTTTCCCTCCGCAGTGCTCTGGATGGCCGCTGGTTGGATTGTTTGGCATGCGGTCTTGGCAGCCATGAACCGCCCTGCTTGGTTGCCATTGGTAACAGGTGTTGCGGTGCTGGTCCTGAAATTGGTTCCTCGAACGCCCGCGATGCTGGTCCTGGCCGGCGTCATGCTGACGGTCGCCGCCTTTCGATGGAATGTGCTTCGCGTCGGGATCCTTGTACCGGCGCGTGTTCAGTTCACTTGCCTGGCGGTTTTGGTCGTTAGCTGGGGATGGGCGACGATCGAGATGGATGCCATCGGTCGTTCGAGCTCGCCTGGCAACTACGACTCGACCAAGCCAGTCGTTTGCATCGGTGACAGCCTCACACAGGGGATGATTCCCGATCGCGGATATCCGGGGCAGCTGGAAACGCTGATTCAGTCGCCCGTCATCAACCTTGGTTACTCAGGGATCACGTCCAATCAGGGTGCGGGGCTTGTCGGACGAGCGCTGGACTACGACCCACAGGCCGTCATCATCGAGCTGGGCGGGCACGACTTCTTGAAAGGGCATCAGCGCGAGGTGACGAAGAAGAATCTTGTCGCGATGATCGAGGCGTGCCAAGCAATGGGAGTGGACGTGATTTTGATGGAGATCCCGCGCGGGTTCATGTTCGATCCTTACGCAAGTCTAGAACGCGAAATTGCTTATCAGCACGATGTGCAGCTGATCTCGGACGATTGGCTTCGCCAGATCGTTCTGATGAGCCCGGTGGCACCTCCAGGAATGTGGATGCCCGGGGCGCAGCTCAGCGACGATGGCATCCACAGCAACCAGCGAGGCAGTCTGGCGATCGCTCATCGAGTGCGGGATTCGCTGGTCGACCTCTACGGGAGCGATGTCGTCCGTACCGATCCTGCGGACTAGGCGATCGGAAAAAGTCGGAAACCAACTGCATCCAGGGGGCTGACAACTGCGAATGCTAGTTCGAACGTCGGAATGGCCGGCGAATCGACCGAACATTGCTCGCAGGAAAAGTAACGATGCTGAAATCCCTTACCCGTGCCGCTGCGGTTGCCGCATTGCTGGTTACGTCTAGCCCCGCGTTTGCCGCCGACATCGTCGAAACAGCTGTTTCGGCGGGATCATTCAAGACCCTCGTCACAGCGGTGAAAGCCGCAGGCTTGGTGGAGACGCTTCAAGGCGAAGGGCCATTTACCGTATTCGCACCCTCCGATGACGCGTTTGCGAAGCTGCCAAGTTCCACCATCGAGGCACTGCTGAAGCCTGAGAACAAAGGAAAGCTGACCGCCGTGCTGACTTACCACGTGGTCTCGGGCAAAGTCCTCGCCAAGGACGTGGTCACGCTGAAGAACGCGACGACCGTCAACGGGCAGCGAGTCGACATCAAGACCGATGCCGGCGTGCAGATCGATTCCGCCA
>JBCCUO010000499.1:0-3956 GCA_039196805.1 Planctomycetota bacterium
AATCCAGCTGCCCTTCGCTCCGCCTTCCTTGGATTGAGTCGCAACCAGCCAATCTCTCATCTGAACGTTGAACTTGTCCCACTCCGGGCCCCCGTAGTGCCTGAGCACCTGCGCGGCGTAGTAGTCGTAGTAGATGTTCTTTTTGTTAACACCAGCCTTCACCAGGTGTTTGACCCCGGCCTTGATGCCGGGATGCTCCTTGTCCCAACCGGTGTACATGCGGCACAGCAATCCGATGGCCGTGTTGGCACGAGTGTGTTTCTTGGTGGGTTTCATGTAGCCGTAAAGATCGCCTTTGGACGACCCAACCTTGTCCAGAAACAGCATCGATCCCTGAAAGCTTGACGGTGGCACGATCAGATGAGCCATGTAGCCGCTCTTGAGGGCCATCACCTGCCATCCAGTCACCGATGTGTCTCCGCCCGTGCCGTCTTGTGGCCGGTATCGCCAGCCGCCGTCGCGGCACTGGGCATAGACGATGAAATTAAGCGCCGCCTGCGCCGGCCCAGCTAAAGCGGGGTCTTGGGTCATCGCGTACGCTTCGCAGAGTACGATTGCGCCTAGCCCGTGGTCATACATGTTGCCCTTCGGACCGCGAAGGTCCAGCACCGGCAGGCCGCCCTTCTTTCCTGCGCGGCCGTTATTGACCAGAAACAACAAGCCACGACGAACAACTTGCTGAAAATCTCCCGTGTAGTGTGTCTGACCAGCCCCCAGAAACGGCAGCAGCGCCATCGAAGTGGCTGCGGAAAATGCCGTGGCCCGTTTGGGGTCCCCCGGATGATCACAACGGCCTTTGCAGACCAGGTGATGACTAAACGTCCAGCCGCCGTTGGGTGTCTGGTGAGCAGACAACCATTTCAACGCCTCGACCACGGCCGCCTCACTGGCCGCGTTGCCCCCGTACTCTCGGAGCAACTTCTTCTTCATGTCCGCCGATCGACCGCTGATCGGCGTCATCTGCATTGCGGTCAATGATTGCAGCGTCGCACCCGACGGAGCTAAGTCACCTGAAACATCTGACACATCGATCTCGACGGTGGCGACGTCCATTTCCATCGGAACCGCTTCGACGACTTCCAACGGTTCGGAGACATCCATGATCGGTTCACTGAACTCTTCGACCTCGGACATCTCGCCCGGATCGATCGCCTCGATCGTAAAGTCCTCCATCTCCGGCCCTTGGTCGGCGTTAGAGACAGCCGACAACACGTTCACGATCTGCGCCGGATCCGCCAGGGTCACCAACCCCAAGACCAACAGCAGCGCGATGTGCAGCAGCGTGCTGACCAGCCAAGCGGGCGCGGTTCGGAGCCAGCCCCAAGCCGAGCCACGACGCAGATCGGACTCTTCATCTCCAGACTGCGGCACGGCCTGCGGCGTCGCAGTCGGTTGCAGTGGCGACGGCATGGAACCGGGTACCAGCAAGTTGTGTGCAGATGCCATCAGCGACAGGCTCAACTGGAAAAGTCGTCGAAGGACTCCTGACTATCGCTGGAAGTCCGCCAACCAAGAAAAGAATGAGAAGCACTCCGAAGGGACGATGACGTCACATACCGAAAGCCGGCAAGATTCCCTGTCCCAATGGACCGGCCCGCTTCGCAATGCCACTCGCATCCCCAGTATAGCCATGGAACGATCTTGATCTGCTCCCGTACCTGGATGGAGCATGCTTTTGCTGCATTTCGATCCGATTATTGCGGCACGAGGCTATTGCGGCACGAGGCTATTGCGGCTCGAGGCAAGACCCCGAACCACCCTGCGGATGGGGTCGTGTCTGTCTTCGAGCCGATTCCGTTAGCGCCGATCGTACGTCTTTTGAGTCACACTCATCATCAGTTTCAACTGGTGCCGCAGCGCCGGCTGCACGCGATCGTTCACCCGCACGCTTCGCGATCCGTCTTCGGGTCCCACCCAGCCACTGTTCAGCTCCAGGTCGATTCGGGTGATCGGCACGCGTTTGCCATGCGGATCAGCAAACTGAAGCGTTACGTTCATCTGGTCTTGGTCGGCGGCAAGTTGATCGGCGATCGGACCGTCGACCCTGGTGTCCCACAAATAGTGCCGCTCGTTCAACAAGGCGTGCCTCAAATGCCCAAGCCCCGGCGTTCCCGTCAGCTCGACCGGTTCAAACTCCTGTCCCTCGCCAGGATGAAGCTCAACCTTGTCCGCTAGCTGCAGTGCGGTGATGGTCTCCGGGCCCCAGAATTCCGTCGACTTCTCCAGTGGTGTGCGCCTGGCGTAAATGCTTAGCACCGCGGTCGCCGCCGCGAACAACAGTACGACAGCCGCCACAGCGACCCACCGCCACCTAAATTGGACGCGGGGATCGTTGTACTTGTCCGCGTGGACTGTGTCTGCTGTCGCCATCAATCGCTATTCCTGTAGAGTGTCGCCCGCCCGCACACGATGAATCGTACCGTAGATCGAACCGCTGACGCTGTCCCATGAATCACTCATCTCCCGCTCTGCGACAATCAATCAGCATCGAAGTGTCTCTGGGCGACCGCAGCTATCCGATCCGTATCAGCTCGGGCCAGCCGGACCAAATTGCCGCCAACATACAAAGCCAGATTCCCGATCTGACTCATGCGGTGATCATTGTCGATCAAGCCGTCTTGTCGAACTGGGCGGAACCGATTGCAACGTCTTTAGAAGGATCAAGCGTCCGAGTCACGAAGATTGTCGTACCGCCGGGAGAGACCAGCAAGTCGATCCAGCAGATGACGACGGTCTGGAATGACATGCTGGCCGCCAACACAGACCGTCGCAGCGTGGTCATTGCCGTGGGCGGAGGCGTGATCGGAGATTTGGCCGGATTTGCCGCCTCCTCGTTCACTCGGGGGCTTCGATTCGTTCAAGTCCCAACCACCTTGCTGGCAATGGTGGACAGCAGTGTCGGCGGTAAGACGGGAATCAATCTACCAGGCGCCAAGAACATGGTCGGTGCGTTCTGGCAGCCGACTTCGGTGGAAATCGACACAGACGTCCTCTCCACCATGCCACAGCGAAGCTACCTTAGCGGCCTGGCCGAAGTGATCAAGTATGGCGTGATCGACGACGCCGAATTCTTTGAGTGGTTGGAAGCCAACGCGAAGCGTCTGGTTCAGCGCGAAGCCGAGGCGATGCGACACGCGATCGCCAAAAGCTGTGAGTGCAAAGCGCGGGTCGTGGCAGAAGATGAACGAGAAACCAGTGGCCGCCGAGCGACTCTGAACTACGGACACACGTTCGCGCACGCCATCGAGGCGACCGCGGGCTACGGCGAAATCCTTCACGGGGAGGCCGTGTCGATTGGCATGCAGATGGCAGCACACCTGGCTTGTCAGCTGAAGCTCTGCCAAGCCGACCTGTTGGAACGGCAGCAACACCTATTGTCTGTCTGCGGACTGCCACTTGCTTTTCCAGACGCCAATATCGAAGCGATGTTGGCAGCAATGGGCAAAGACAAGAAAGTCGCGCACGGCCAACTGCGGTTCATTCTGCCAACAAAGATTGGCCACGTCGCGTTGCTAGCCGTCGACGATTCAGCCGCCGTGAGGAACGCCATCGAAGCGTGCCGAAGCGATGGGTAGATGGAGAGTTCGCAATGTAGTCCGCCTTCGCCGAAGGCGCGGCTTGATCGCAGCTGGCCAGCGGCCGACCGAAACGCTTCGCAGTGTAAACGAGCTCCAGACTACGCAGTGGTCTGTCGACTTTCGCACCTTCTTTCATGGCACCTCGGATCACAAGGTGCATCATCTGCCGTGTTCATAGTTCGTACTGGTACTCAGGCGTCTCGCCAGTACTCGTACTCGCACTCGACTGCAAACGTGCGACGATGAGGTCGATTAAGAATCCATGAAGTCCGTGGTTTGAGGTGAGTCGGCTGGGTTTTCCCTGCTGACCAGGCCGTGATCGTCTTCTTGCGAAGCGTCACAATTCAGTTGCCACTGACACCCCAAACCACGGAGCCC
>JBCCUO010000500.1:0-3936 GCA_039196805.1 Planctomycetota bacterium
CGGGTGACTACCTTTCGGCCGCGTCCTTCCTGGGCATTTGCGGGATGATCGCGGCCTATGGCTACGACGGATTCCTCTATTCGATCGGCTACCTGGCCGGCTGGATTGTGGCCTTGTTTGTGATCGCCGAACCGATGAAACGCTTGGGGCGATTCACCTTTGCTGACGCTTTGAACGCAAAGTTCCAATCGCCAGGCATTCGCTTGGCAGCCGGCATCAGTACGCTCGCGGTCAGCCTGTTCTATCTGATTCCCCAGATGGTTGGTGCAGGTGTCTTGATCCAGCCGCTACTCGGTTTCCAACACTGGGTGGGCGTGGTCATGGTCGGCGGCGTGGTGATCGTGATTGTTGTCACCGCCGGGATGGTGTCCACCACTTGGGTGCAATTCCTGAAAGGATCCTTGCTGGTCGTCTTCAGCGCCGTCTTGGTGGTCCTGGTTCTGCAGCGAGGCTTGAAAGCGGAACCGGAGAAGCTGGTGACGCTGGGTCCGTTGGATGCATCGGAGCTTGCCGCCGATCGAATCGACGGCCGGGTTATCCTGCCCGGCGATGACGGCTGGGAAGACCAAGACGACATCATTCGTCTGGCAGGTCGCGAAGGCCAGGGTTTCGAGACCTACTTAATCAGCCCAATCGACGGATCGGGCAAGGTCCTCTTGACTCGAGGGCAATCGCTGCGCACTAACCCCGATGGCAGCCGCACGGTCGATGGAATCGCATTGGGTCGTGCGGAATCGGAAAAGCAGCTTGCACCTGTGGGGCATATCTATCGGTTGCCCGACGGCGCAGACAAGTCGGGGACGCTGGGACCGGTCTCGTTCTTCACCACGCTTCAAGAGAGCGATGTGATCCTGTACTCCAGCCGTAAAGTGACGCACGCGGAAGAAGGTAGCACGACGGTCTACTTCCCGCGCGTCACCGAGGGGACTCGTGTGCTGCGTCCCGGCGAGCATCCGCGTTTCGCCGGCATCCGCAACGACGACTGGGTTGGCAAGGTGAACTTCCTGTCGCTGATGCTGGCGCTGTTCTGCGGGACCGCCTCGCTGCCCCACATCTTGATTCGCTACTACACGGTCAAGGATGGCGCTGCGGCTCGGAAGAGCACGATTGTGGGCATCGCCAGTATTGGCTTCTTTTATGTCTTGACCCTGTACCTGGGTCTGGGAGCCATGACCAGCGGCGCGCTCGACGTGACAAATAGCAACATGGCGGCTCCGCTGCTGGCCCGAAGCATCAGCCAATTGCTGTTCGCAATCATCTCCGCGATCGCCTTCACCACCGTACTGGGAACCGTCAGTGGACTGATTCTTGCCAGCAGCGGCGCCGTGGCCCACGACCTATTGTCAGGCGCGTTCGGCGTTCAGATGACCGAGGCCAGCCAAGTTCGAATCGCCAAGCTAGCCGCGATCGCTGTCGGAATCGTCGCGATCGTGCTGGGGATCTTGTTCGAAAAGATGAATGTCAGCTACTTGGTGGGGTGGGCCTTCAGTGTGGCCGCTAGCGCGAACCTTCCCGCGTTGGTGATGCTTCTGTTTTGGCAGCGGACGACCAAGCAAGGCATCATTGCCAGCGTCGTGGTTGGCATGGTCAGTTCGCTGGGCTGGATTCTGCTGTCCGCCGACACCTACGCGAAAGTCTACGGCATCGATCCCACAACCGCGATCGCACCGTTCAGCCAGCCTGGCATCGTCACCATCCCGCTCGCCTTCGCGACCTTGATCGTGGTTTCCTTGCTGACCAAGCCGAATGATCATTCGATCATGGCGGAACCGCAAAGCTGAGGGGGATTTCAGCGGTCAGCGAGACGAGCGGTCGGTTGGCTGTTAGCCTTTAACCAGACTTGGAAGGGCCGAAGGTCCGGGCATTTGCCTAGCCCAGTCCGCACGGCTGGGTCCGTGCTACGACAGCACAGGGCAGACGTCAAACCACTCTCGCTTCTGATCGTGCATCCACTCCGATGACTCCAGTGGTCCCCAGACACCCGTTTCGTAAGTGTGCAACTCGGGAGCCGCCGGACTTCGCCACGCTTCGATAATCGGGTCAATGATTCCCCAGGCCAGTTCCACTTCGTCTCCCCGTGCGAAAAGGCTGGCGTCGCCCTGCATCGCGTCCAACAGCAATCGCTGGTAGGCATCGGGCATCGTGCCGCTGTTCTTGTTGAAGTCAAAGTCCAGGTGGCTGGTTCGAGTCTTCATTCCGGAATCAGGGACCTTCGTTTCAAAGTGCAACTGAATGCCTTCGGCAGGCTGAATCTGAATGACCAACCGATTGCCAAGCGGGGTGCGTTTCTTTTCGCCAAACAGCATATGGGGCACGCCCTTGAACTGAATGACAATCTGAGTCGTCCGGCACGACATGCCCTTGCCGCTGCGCAAGTAAAACGGCACGCCTTTCCAGCGCCAGTTGTCACAGTAAAGCTTCAGCACCGCGAAGGTCTCAGTCGCACTGTTGTGCGGCACGCCTTCTTCGTCCAAGTACCCCGCGTATTGGCCGCGCACCGTTTGCGCGGCAAAGTCACCCCCGTGCATCGGCCGAACACTATGCAGAACCTTGACTTTTTCGTCGCGAACCAACGACGAGTCGTAGCGTGCCGGCGGCTCCATCGCCGTGATCATCATCAGCTGCAACAAATGGTTCTGAAACATGTCCCGCAGGATGCCTGATTTGTCGTAGTAACCGGCTCGACGTCCGATCACGACCTCTTCAGCCACGGTAATCTGAACGTTGTCGACGTAGTTTCGGTTCCAAATCGGTTCGAAAATGCTGTTGGCAAACCGCATCGCAAAGATGTTTTGAACGGTCTCTTTCCCCAAGTAGTGGTCGATGCGATAGATCTGGTCCTCGCGAAAGACTTGGTGAATCGAGGCGTTCAGGGCTTGAGCCGTTTTCAGATCGGTGCCGAACGGCTTTTCGATGATCACGCGCCGAGCGCCCGACGAATCATCGTTCAACCCGGCTGCACCCAACTGCGCGATGGCCTGTTCATAGAGCTGGGGCATCGTCGACAAGTAGTACAGCCGATCGGATGCACTGCCCCCTTCCAGTTCATCCAGAAAATTTCCCAGAGCAACAAAATCGTCCTGAGATTGGATGTCGCCCGGCTGATAGAAGATGGACTGACTGAACGCACCCCATTTTTCGTCGGAGAATAGGATCGGCGAAAACTTCTTCGTCGTCTCCGTTAGCGACGTTCGCCACTGCTGATGTTCAAACTTGCTTCGTGACACGCCCACGATCCGCGTTTCCGCGGGCAGGTCCCCTTTGGCAAACAAACTGTAGAGGGCGGGGATAAGCTTTCGGCTGGTCAGATCGCCGGAAGCGCCAAAGATGACAATCGTATGGGCCATTGGATCAAGCGGTCCCGTAGAGCAATGGAGAGTCACGGATCGAAGTCACGTTAACGTACGCCAACACCTCGCCGCCGGGAATGACAGCCTGAAACGAAGGCAAACTAAACGGGGTCGATCGGCAACTTGCACAACTCGATCCAGTGACCATCAGGATCCTTCACAAACGTCTGCAAAGCTCCATCAGGGCGAATCTTGCGTGCCAGTCGCTCGGCGCCTTGCTTGTCGATCCGCTTCTCCCAGACATCCAGGTCGTCCACCTGGAGTGCGAAATGCGTCCCGCGATGATGGGAATGGACCGTCTGATCGCGGTTCCCGATCAAGTGCAAGTGCTGACTGCTGCCGAGGTGAAACCAGGCCCCCGGGAAGTCAAAGTCGGGTCGCGGCATCGGCACCAAGCCCATCACATCTTGGTAAAACGCGATGCTACGCGGAACATCGGCTACATGAATTGCCACATGATCCAGCTGGCGAATGGTGTGGCTTGTTTCGGTTTGTGGCAACGGACTGCAACACAACAAGGGGAAAGGACGCAACGACCAATCAACTGGTTCGAGCTGGAATCTGGGCCGAGTCCCCATTAACGGCC
>JBCCUO010000501.1:0-3934 GCA_039196805.1 Planctomycetota bacterium
AATCAATCCAAAAAATGCTTCTGGTACGAGGCATAGGAACCATACTGACCTCATGATGGCAGCTACTCAGTTGCGCAAAGGAAATCAACGATTGTGTTTTGCTTTTCTTGACCGAGCTGCATCTCAGAAGGTGCGAGATAGAGACAAAAATATGCGCTCTAGGCTTGCCGGATGCGCATGGCTGGCTGAGTCGGAACTGAACCTTGCTCGAAAGTCCTTCGTCGATGCGACCAAAGAGTCTCCATTTGATGTAGAGTCTTGGTTTATGCTCGGACAAATCCACGAGCAACTGGGGGACGTGGATCGCGCGATTGGGTTTTATCGCCACGGCGTCGTGTTTGAACGCGATACTCACGAGTCTGCGATTGCGCTTTGCAGACTGTTGGTTGCGCACCGGCAAATTAGTCCTGCGATTAAGATGATTGAGGGGGCACTTCGACGAGACCGTAGGTCGTGTGAGCTGAATGTTGCTTACGCTGGTCTGCTGCAGCGTCTTTCCGGGCGGCGACGTCGACGGGGAGATCTGGATGGTGCGATTGAGATTCTCTTGACGGCCGTGTCGCACTTGAAAGTGGCGATTGCAAACCGACCTTCTGCAGATCTCTATGTTTGGTTGGGATCGCTCCACGAGCGTACACGCAACCCTGACTTGGCAGTGGATTGCTACCAGAAGGCGCTTGATCGTGACCCCGATCACCTGGCGGCGCGTGCAAGAATGGCCGCCATGAATGTGGATCGTGGCAAGATCACCGAAGCGGTTCAAGAGTTTGAACTGGTGCTCAAGCATGATCCCGACAACGTGACGGCACACTTCCGATACGCCCGCTCTAAACGGTTCGCAGACAATGCAGATACCGAACGCTACGTAACCAAGCTTCAGGGCCTCCTCGAAAAGTACAGCGACGAGGAGCACAAGCAGATCCGGATTCACTTCGCCCTAGCGAAGGTCCTGGATGACATTGGCCGATATGATCAGGCGTGGCAGCACTATCATGCGGCCAACCTTTTGAAGCCGATTCACGAACCCTCTCCCAGCCCGACGCAGCGAGCGTCGCAGCGATCCTTCCAGAGGGTTACGGATGAGCGAATCCGGCAATGCGACCCATCGTTCTTTACCAGTCGCCGAAAGTGGGGGCATGAAAGCGAGAAGCCTGTCTTCATCGTTGGCATGCCGCGGTCCGGCACTACGATGACCGAGCAGATTCTTAGCTGCCTACCAGGCGTGACCGGTGCGGGCGAACTGCGGGACGTCCACCGACTGAGCTGTGAGTTGGAGCGTGAGTCGCGATCACGGACAATCTCCCATCGTTTAGACGCGATCGGTTCGCATGACGACTCTCCGGACCACTACCTGCAGCGAATCTCACAACAGCGGATCGCTACCGCGGCTGAGAACTTCCTTGGCGTACTGGATTCGAAGGACGCCGAAGCGGAGCACGTCATCGACAAGATGCCGACGAACTTCATTCATCTCGGACTGATCTCGTTGATGTTTCCGGCCGCCACCATCGTGCACTGCCGTCGCGACCCGATGGATGTGATCGCATCCTGCTACAGTCAAAACCTTTGCGGATTGTTCAGTCACTTGGATCTTCTTTCCGACTACTACCGACAATACCGCCGGTTGATGGAGCACTGGCTGCAAGTGTTGCCCACTAAGATCGTCACGATCGACTACGAGCAGATGGTGAACGCGCCGGAGGAGGGTACACGGCGGTTGGTCTCGGGTTGTGGTTTTCAGTGGGATGATGCCTGCCTGCGATTCCATGAAACCAGCCGCATGGTGCGCACTCCCAGCAAATGGCAGGTGCGGCAACCGATGTATCAGTCGTCCGTCGGCAAGTGGAAACGATTCGAAAAACAGCTGGCCCCGATCGCCGAGAAGCTGGCGGATCTACGGACGCGCTACGTGAGCTAATTCTGGTCGCCGATCACCTAAATCGTGGCGAAAGCCGGAGAGTCGTCGCAGAGGCTTTCGGACGTCGCCTACATGGTCGCCGATCACTCCATGGTCGTAACGCTCTTCCAGAAACGCTACGACCGGCGGAGCGGTCGGAGTCTCTGTCGGGTAGCCGTTTTACTCCGTCGAGTGGTCGTTGCGGCCCACGGCGACTGCGATCAGTGCTCCGGCAACAAAGCCACCGATGTGAGCCCACCAGGCAACACCACCCGTTGCTCCGGAGGTGATCGACCCGAGGCCACTGACCGTTTGCATCAGGAACCAGATGCCCAAAAACACTGGCGCAGGCAAAACAAACGTGGGAAAGATCACGAACAACGGCAAGACCGCCAAAACACGCGCATGAGGGTACAGGAACGCGTAAGCCCCCATCACGCCGGCGATCGCGCCGCTTGCACCAATCGTCGGAATCGGGCTGTCGATATCGGTCAATAGGTGTGCCAGTCCGGCGGCGACACCGGTCCCCAGGTACAGCATCGTGAACCCGATATGACCGAATCGATCTTCGACGTTGTCACCAAAGATGTACAAGAACCACATATTGCCGAGGAAATGCATCCATCCACCGTGCAAAAACATGCACGTCAACAGCGTCGCCCACTCGGGGATTGGGGCTGACGGCAGGGCATGCGACACCGTGCGAAACCGGATTCCGGTCGTCGTTCGGACCGGCTCGGGCCGCTTCACGACGATCGTTCGATCGGGATGCGAAACACGAACTGGAACCATTCCCAACAATTCAGCTACGGACTGCTCGGGTCGATCCAACATCATCTGCGCCAGGAACGCCAGCGTGCAGAGGAAGACGACGGCGTAGCAAACGACAGGTGTGCGTCGACTGGGTATGCTGTCACGCAGCGGAATCATAGGCGTCTCAGTTCACCATTCGGCCAGGGGCGTCAATCACCGGTTCATCATCGCACCTGATCACACAACTGTCTTCCCCTTCTTGCCTCGCCGATTTCTCACCCATGCCTCTCGTTCGTTCGATCACACCCCGCGTCCTTTCGGACGTTATTTTCCCAGCGGTCGTCATTCTCATGGCCAATTCCGCGACGGTAGCACACTGCCAGGAGTCGTATCCGGTCCACCCGGACACGCAGCCGCAAGCCGGCGTCCCCGAAGGCAAGGTGTTGGAGTTCGAGCTTGCGCCCAGCCGCGTTTATCCCGGCACGCAACGACAGGTCAAAATCTACGTGCCCGCGCAGTACCGCGAGGCGACTCCGGCGGCCGTGATGGTGTTTCAAGACGGCCCCAAGTACGTCAATCCCAAGGGCGGCTGGCAGGTTCATCGTGTGTTCGACAATTTGATTCACCGGAGTGAGATGCCGGTCACGATTGGAATCTTCGTCAGTCCCGGAGTCGTTGACGGTGGTGATGGATCACAGAATCGTTTCAACCGAAGTCTGGAATACGATACGGTCAGTGACCGCTACGCCAAATTCATCGTGGATGAAGTGCTGCCGCAGGTCGGCAAATCTTATGATTTGACCGCGGACCCCAACTTGCGGGCGATCGCGGGCAGCAGCAGTGGTGCGATCGCTGCTTTTGGCGTGGCTTGGCATCGACCGAATCAGTTTCGCCGCGTGTTCAGCACCGTGGGAACGTTCGTCGGCCTACGTGGTGGGAACGAATACCCAACCCTGATCCGCAAGTCCGAGCCGAAGCCGATTCGCATCTACCTTCAGGACGGATCGAACGACCTGAATATCTATGGCGGCAGTTGGTGGAATGCTAACCAAACGATGCTGTCGGCGCTTCAGTGGGCCGGCTATGCAGTCAAGCACACCTGGGGCGAAGGCGGTCACAACGGTAAGCACGGCGCGGCGATCTTTCCCGACGCCATGAAATGGGTTTGGCGAGATTGGCATCAGCCGATTGAATCATCGATCAAGGATCACGTCGAACTGAAGGATCGGTTGGTCGAAGGTGAATCTTGGACTTTGGTCTCGGACGGCCACGCCGCGGCGGACG
>JBCCUO010000502.1:0-3931 GCA_039196805.1 Planctomycetota bacterium
GACGTCTTCGACAACCAGATCGAAAAACTCGACGACATAGAAACCGACGGCAGCGAACTGAGCCAGATGTCTCAGGATGCATCACTGGTTCGACTGGTCACCGAGATCTTGATAGAGGCAGTCGATTCTCGAGCGAGCGATATTCACATCGAATCGCAGTCCGATGGCTTGGTGATCCGTTATCGAATCGATGGAATCCTGCACCCACAGCCCGTTCCACCGGAGATTAACCGTTTTCAGGCCGCGATCATCAGCCGACTGAAGATCATGTCGCGGTTGAACATTGCCGAAAAACGTCTGCCGCAAGACGGTCGTATCAAGCTTCGTGTGCATGGCCGCGAGGTAGACATTCGTCTCAGCGTCATCCCGATGATCCACGGGGAAGGCTTGGTGATGCGGGTATTGGACAAGTCGTCGATGGTCTTTGACCTGAAGGGCTTGGGGATGTCACAAGCGATCTACGACACGTTCAGCAAACTGATTCGCCTGCCGCACGGGATCATTTTGGTCACCGGACCAACCGGCTCGGGTAAGACGACAACCCTCTACAGCAGCCTGCTGGAGATTCGTAGCCCCACCAACAAGATCATCACCACCGAAGATCCGGTTGAGTACCAGTTGGACGGAATCAATCAGATCCAAGTCCACTCGAAGATCGGACTGTCTTTCGCTGCTTCGCTAAGAAGCATCCTGCGGCACGACCCCGACATCGTTCTGGTCGGAGAAATCCGTGACTTGGAGACTGCCGAGAATGCGACGCAGGCGTCGTTGACCGGTCACATGGTGTTCAGCACGCTACACACAAATGACGCCGCCGGCGCCTTCACTCGAATGGTCGACATGGGGGTCGAACCCTTCTTGGTTGCCGGCACGGTGGAAGCCGTGATGGCACAGCGATTGGTGCGAAAGCTGTGCAAGCACTGCAAAGAGGCGTACACGCCGGACCGATCCGAACTGCCGTCCGATTTCCCTTGGGATGAATTGAGAGATCGGCCGCTTTACCGAAGCATTGGGTGCCGCGAGTGTCGCAACGTTGGCTACTCGGGTCGTTTGGGGATCTATGAATTGCTGGTCAGTAGCGAATCGATTCGTGAGATGGCGCAGAAACGGGCCAGCAGCTGGGACATCCGACGACAAGCGGTTAAGGAAGGCATGCGAACGCTCCGTATGGATGCGTTTGACAAGACGCTGACGGGGCAAACTAGCATCGACGAAGTTCTGCGCGTGACCAAGGGCGAGGCACTTTAGCGATGCCAACATTCAGCTACACAGCTCGTGACCTCTCTGGAAAACAAGTCTCCGGAACACTCGAGGCGGCCGCCGAGCGGGAGGTTGCATCGATCCTTTCGGAAAGATCGTTGTTTCCTGTCAACATCAAGGATGCGAGCCAAGGGGGGATCAGTTTTTCGCGGGGTTCGATCCGCAGCAAGAAGGTGAAGGGCCAAACGATGGCCACCTTCTACGGTCAACTGGCGTCACTGCTGCGCGCCGGCGTGCCGATGATTCGTTCGCTGACGGTCTTGAGTGAGCAATCGACCGAACCCGTTTTGGGCGAGGTGCTGAAGGAGATTCGTGGCCGCGTTGAGGACGGCGAGCCGCTGGGGACATCGATGGCGCGGTATCCGCGCGTGTTCAGCGACATGGGCGTGAACATGGTGCGGGCCGGATCCGAGGGAGGATTCTTGGAAGACGCGCTCGAACGCGTCGGCGCATTCACGGAACTACAAGAGGACTTGAAAGGACGGACGGTCAGTGCGCTCGCTTATCCCGTTTTTCTATTCTCCGTTGGAACAATTGTTGTCACCGCGTTGATGGTGTTTTTCGTACCGCGGTTCGACTCACTGTTTGATCGACTGCGGGCCAAGGGCGAAATGCCTCAGCTGACCGAGGCTCTGCTGGCCTTCAGTACGCTGCTTCAGAACTATGGCTGGATCGTGTTGCTGGTTCTGGCCGCCGGGATAGTCGCGCTGAACATGAAGCTAAGGACGGAGCGGGGCAAGGAACTGGCCGATCGTTTTAAGCTGAAGATCCCTGTGCTGGGGAACATTTTGATGAACCTGGCCGTGGCGAGGTTCTGTCGCGTGCTGGGAACGCTGTTGGCCAATGGCGTGCCAATCCTGAAATCGTTGGACATCAGTCGAACCGCGGCGGGCAACCGGCTGCTGAGTCAGTCGATCGCTGATGCCAGCGAGAACATTCGCAGTGGCGAAAGCTTGGCCAGTCCGATGCGTTCCTCCGGCTACTTTCCTATCTCGGTGGTGGAGATGATCAGTGTCGGCGAGGAGAGCAATTCGCTGGACACGGTGCTTCCTGACATCGCCGATTCGCTGGAGAAGCGAACGTTCCGGCGACTTGATTTGTTCGTTCGACTGCTTGAGCCGATCATGCTGCTGATCATGGCAGGGTTGGTACTGGCCGTGGTGTTGGCCTTGTTGGTGCCGGTTCTGAACAGCAGCCGAGCGATTGGTTAGTTCATCCCGCGAACGCGAGACCTGTAAGCCGTTCGTAGGATTCGATGTATTTGGCGGCGGTTTGCTGGGTGATTTCGTCGGGTAGAGCGGGTGGCGGGCTGTTCTTGTCCCACCCGCACTGGGACAGCCACTCCCTGACGAATTGCTTGTCGAAGCTGGGTTGAGGATGCCCTGGCTGGTACTCGGACTGAGCCCAGAACCGCGAGCTATCCGGAGTGAGGACTTCGTCAATCAACATGATCGACGTGCGATCCACCTGTCCGTCACGGTCGACAGGGTGTCCAAACTCGAACTTCGTATCGGCAATGATGATTCCGCGACCAGCCGCGTAGGCGGCTGCTTGTTCGTAGAGACTCAAACTGCGCTGCTTCAATTGAGTCGCTAGCTCCTGTCCGACCGCTGAAGTCATCACCTCCAGGGACACGTTTTCGTCGTGCCCCTCTTCCGCCTTGGTGGCCGGAGTGAACATTGGGGAAGGTAGTGCGTCGCACTGCCGAAGGCCCTTTGGCAAGTCGACAGCGCAAACGCTGCCCGAGGTCTGGTACTCCCGCCATCCGCTCCCTTCCAAGTAGCCTCGGACGACACATTCGAATGGCACCACTTCGGCTTTACGCACTTGCATGATGCGACCTGCCAGCGGCTCCGACGTGACAGACTCTGCCACCACCGAAGGAACTTCTGTGGAAATCAGGTGGTGATCTACCTCCAGGAAGTCGAACCAGAATCGGCTCATTGCGGTCAGCAGCACCCCCTTTCGCGGGATACCCGACGGCAAGATGAAGTCGAATGCGCTGATTCGGTCGGTGCTGACAATCAGCAGCGAGTCACCCAAATCGTAGACATCACGTACCTTGCCTTGCCGACGCGGAAACGGCAATTTTGTCTCCAGCAACGCTCCGGAATCGTCAAAGCGGAATGGGGCTTGGCTCTCGGGCTGCAACGTGAACTCCGTCGTCTCGCGATCGTGGAAGATTGCGAGTACCATAGCGTCCGCATCGCATCACGCAGACCCACCACACCGTATGGATGGTGGCGGACGATTCAGGCTCCCCTCCCAATTCTTCTCGCGTTACGGTCTCTTGGTCGCCTGTTATGGGGCAGTTCCTCTTCGACGTCCCCGACAGTGCGAGCGAGTTCTTCGGCAGTTGCCTTTGGCAGGATGCTTATGTTTGCGGCATCGAGGGTGTGCCCTGGCAATGCCACAATCGATTCGAGGCGCAGAAGCTAACGGTCTCGCGGTCAATCGACTCGTCGGGCAAGTTGCATTTGACCTGTCCGGTCGCCGATGTGGGCTATCGAACGCTCAGCACGTGTAGTTTGCGACCCGGTTCGATGGTGTACTCGTTGCCGCTGGAACTGGCGCGAGGATGCTGCTATCGCTGCCGCGTCCAAGCCGATGCTTGGCAGCGAGCCGGGCTGACTCTGAACGAGGAATTCGAAGACCTTTTGGCCAAGGGAAC
>JBCCUO010000503.1:0-3926 GCA_039196805.1 Planctomycetota bacterium
AGCACAGCACTGTACAAAGGTTGGATGGCAGACACTTGATACAGGGGGGTTGGGACTCTGGGGGTAAAGTATCGGTTAAGGCTTCCAGCGGCTGCCCGACAGCGAGGTGATCATGGTCACCGGGCACGCTACTGTCCCCGTGGCCGTCGAAGCGATGCAGATCGGCGCCTTCAACTTCTTGGAAAAGCCGATCACGCCCAATCGACTAAGAGCCACAGTCGCCAAGGCAGCTGAAAAGGTGGCGCTGCGTCGCCAGAACACCGAACTACTGCAGCGATTGGACGAACGCTTCGGATTCGAAGGAATCATCTACACCAGCGCAAAAATGCAGTCGGTGATTGATCGCTTGCGGCGCATCGCGGCAACCGACGCCACCGTTCTGATCACCGGCGAGAGTGGGACTGGTAAGGAGATGATCGCTCAGGCGATTCACCAAAACAGCCCCCGCCGAGGGAAACGGATCGTGGCGCTGAACACCCGCGCGGTTTCTGAGAACCTGGTTGAAAGTGAGTTGTTCGGTCACGTGAAAGGTTCGTTTACCGACGCCGTGTCCGATCGCGTGGGGGCCTTCCAGTATGCCAACGGAGGAACCTTGTTCTTGGACGAAGTCGGCGACATGCCGATGAGCACGCAGATCAAGCTGCTGCGAGTGTTGGAAGAGAACCAGATTCAGCGCGTTGGTGACAACAAGCCGATCAAGGTCAACGTGCGGATGATTTCGGCCACCAACCGGCCGCTGGAAGAGATGGTCGATGAAGGGATTTTTCGCAACGACTTGTACTTTCGCCTCAAAGTCGTCACCGTCGAACTGCCTCCGCTCCGAGAGCGACGCGATGACGTGATCCCGTTGATGGATCATTTTCGCAAACAGTTTTTGCGACGCCACGACAAACCGGCCGCTCATTTCACACCTGCGGTCACCAAGCGGTTCTTTGGCTACGACTGGCCTGGCAACGTCCGCCAACTAAGAAACTTCGTCGAAACGATGGTCGTGTTGGATACCGATGGTTCGCTGGATCTGGACGACTTGCCGCCCGAGTTGATGGGCGAGGGCGAGGCTCAGCAAGCGACTGATGCCGAATTGCCAGTGATGCTTGGCAGCGGTGCCGAATCACAGTTGATCGGCCAACCCCTGGCCACAATCGAAAAGTGGGCGATCGAAGAGACACTCAAGTTGGCTGGCGACAACCGCGAAGAAGCCGCCAAGATCCTGGGCATCGGAGCTCGTACCCTCTATCGTCGCTTGGACCAGTACAAGAAAGACGACGAGGGGTCTGTTTAGCCAATGTGCGAGACCGTGATGCGCGTAACGGCTCAAAAGCCGACGAGCACCGGGACACGATAGCTGGTGATAGGGACCGCATAGGTCACTGGGCGATAGCGAGTCACCACCGGAGCGATCACTGGGCGGGCCAGTGTGATGGCCGGACGCGCGACCGTGACGGCGGGCGCGGCGAGGGCAACAGCCGGAGCTGCCACGGCAACAGTTGGTGCCGCCACAGCAACGGCCGGCGCGGCAACGGTTGATACCGTCGCCGCACCCACGACAGGTCGGTAGACCACGCGTTGGCCAAGCAATCCCCCACGCCGCGCCGTGTAACCGACCACTGCCGGCACGACGGCCTGAGGGGCTGCGTAGTAGACCGGGTGCTGGGCCCGAGCTGATTGGCTGCCGACCATGGTTGAGACAGCAACCGCGATCAACGCGGCAAATCGATATCCGATGCACATGAAACAGATTCCTCGCTGGGTGGTGACGATTCTTTCCATCGCATCTTAGCTCGACAGCTTTGGTTAGAGTCGGATCTCTTTCGATTTGGGGCTTCTACGGACACAGCCAATCCGGCGAAGGTCTCCCGTAAGCGTTAGCCGCGAAGGCTCTCGATGGGTTCAGTACGACGCTGAGCCCACGCCGAAATTCTCCGCAGGATCCGCTCCGCGAGTCCAACACAAAAAACGGGACAGACCCAAAACTGGATCTGCCCCTCGCGATACGACGGAGCGCTTCGCCGTACCGAGTGCTGGACGGCGGATGCGAAACGGTCTGCTGTCATTCGCTGTCGGGTCTTTGACGACGGCCGCCGCGATCACCCCCTCGGTCGCCTCCTCGGCCTCCGAATCCCCCGCCGAAGCCGCCGCGTCCGCCACCAAACCCGCCGCGACCTTGCTGAGGCATTTCAAACGGTTCGCCTTTCATCTCTTCGAACTTCGACTTCTGCTCCGAAGTCAGTACATCGAATGCCTTTTCCTCGACCTTCTTTTGATCATCTCGCATGGAACGGAAGGCTTCGAACATCGCCTCACGATCGCCGGACTCGCGAAGTTTGGCGAACTTCTCCTGCTGCTCCTTCGAGAACGTTTCGCGGATCGATTTCATTTCGTCGACTTGGCTGGGTTTGAGTCCCAGTTCTTCGGCGATTTCGGGATCTTGGAGCGCACCGTTACCCATCTGCTGAATCGCGATTTGCTTGGCCCGTTCCATTTGTTCCGGGAACAAAACCTCTTCCGCTTGCTCCAGAGCTTTCTTGGTGACCTTTTCCATCTCGGCGCGAAGCTCTTCCATCTTGGACGGATCGGGTCGCCCGCTGCCAAAGCCACCGCCTCCCATGATGTCACTCATCTTCTCACGCATCTGGTCGCGGACGCTTCCGGCCAGCTTGCCCATGGCCTCTTGCTGTTCGGGCATCAGTTCCAGTTCTTCCTGAACCTTTTCGACGCGCATGACGTTCAGAATCTGGCCGCCCAAGCTCGCTCCGCCGCGGCCACCACCCGGGCCTCCTCGGCCTCCGAAACCGCCGCCAAAGCCACCAGGAGGTCCGCCACCAAAGCCGCCTCGCCCGCCGCGACGACCGCCTTGATCTTGAGCCGTGACGTCAACGGCCACGAAGGCCAACAGAGCGAGGGCGCCACAAAACGCCGCGAATCGTGTTTTACTCATTCAACTAGGGGTCCGTAGGAGCGTCGCGCTGCCGCAGCAACCTGGCAACGGTGATGGGAGCGAGCAGAAAAGTGAGTCGTCGGAATTGGCCGATCACTCGGTCTATTGATGTTGAAACCGGGGCCGCTCGTGCGGTTCCGCCAAGCGGTTTCAGAAACCAACGATTTTTTTCGGAAATCGCCGGTTGTCACGTGATTACCATCCCGCGTCTCGCAGGAACGAGGCGAGGCTTGGGGGACGCCCCACCGTCACATGACACACTTTCCCAATCGCTCAGACTTCGAAAAAAAGGTAATTCCGATGCAACGTTTTTACGCCGCCGCATTGATGGCCGTTGTTGCCCTTGCCCCCTGCTTGGCCCACGCCGACAACCACAAGGAAGGTAAGGCGAAGAACATCGTTGAAACAGCCGTCGCCGGCAAGTTCAACACACTGGTCGCCGCCGTGAAGGCTGCCGGCCTGGTCGACGCCCTCAGTGGCGACAAGCAGCTGACCGTGTTCGCCCCCACTGACGAAGCGTTCGCAAAGTTGCCCAAGGGCACCCTCGAATCGCTTCTGAAGCCGGAAAACAAGGACAAACTGACCGCGATCCTGACGTACCACGTCGTTGCCGGCAAAGTCATGGCAGCCGATGTCGTCAAGGTCGATTCGGCCAAGACTCTGCAGGGTAGCAAGATCAACGTGATGACTACCAAAGACGGCGTCATGCTCAATAAGACGACCAAGGTCGTGAAGACGGACATCGCCTGCAGCAACGGCGTCGTGCACGTCATTGACAGCGTTCTCTTGCCACCCAGCAAGTGATTGAGCATCAAAGTTATTTGTGGCTCAGCTGAAACGCTAGCAGCCTCCCTGGTCATCTGGCCAAGGAGGCTTTTTTGCTGGCCCTGAGGGACTGCGTTCGCTACGAGCGGCCACCCTGGCACACGCGTGCTGGCGCACTGCGGCTGATGCTCTCTAGTTGCAACGATCAGCCGCTCGGCGCCAG
>JBCCUO010000504.1:0-3917 GCA_039196805.1 Planctomycetota bacterium
ATCGTCTCGGGAGAGAGCCGTGCGGACCGTCGATTCGTCGAGCGAGACTGGGTCAACTGATTGCAGCACGATGCCGTAGTCATTGCAGGCCATCGAAAAACTGAGCTTGCGACCCCGACTGATTCGGTACGCCAAGACAGCAGCAAGGCCTTCGTGGACCAAGCGTCCTTCAAAGGGGAACCAGAAGAGTTGATACCCGTGACGTGTCTTGATCTGCTCGATCAACAGCTGGTTCGATCTTGGCAGGTGGCTCCACTGCATCTGCAGACTCAGTAGCCGATTGAGCGACTTCAGTTCTCTCCCAACACGATTACCACTGGCAGCCTGCTCGATTTTCGCGCGGAGCGCGGCACTCAGCTCGCTCGAGAGTGGCATCCGCCCGCCCATCCACCTCGGCACCGTGTCGGGTTTGCCTTTCGATCGGCGTACGTAGGCCGTGTTGTCTCGTATTCGGACCAACTCTACCAATCGACCCGCGAACAGGAACTTCTCACCCTCTTTCAGCTTGGACAGAAACGACTCCTCGGCCGTGCCCAGCGCTCCACCCTTCAAATACTTCACCTGCATGGCTGCATCAGAAACGATCGTTCCAATGTTCATGCGATGCGCGGTGATGGTTCGACGCTGCGTGACTTGATACCGACCATCGACCAGATCGACGCGGCGGAACTCCGGATAGGCGTCCAGAGAACTTCCACCGCGGACGACAAAGTCCAAAACCCAGTTCCATTCTTGGTCGGTCAGCGTCTCGTAGGCCGAAGTTGTCCTCACCTCACATAGTAAGTCATCTGCATCAAAACCACCGCCGATCGCGATCGTCACCGCGTGCTGAGCGAGTACGTCCAACGGCTTGCAGAGTCGTTGCCGCGATTCCAATTGCCGATCACGAATCGCATCCTGTGCCGCAGCAAGTTCGATCAACTCGATCGCGTTGGTCGGAACGAACGCCAATCGGCTCTGGGCGCTCGGCTGGTGGCCGCTTCGCCCGGCCCGCTGCAACAACCGTGCGGCCCCTTTGGGACTGCCGATCTGAACGACAAGGTCCACGGCCGTGAAGTCGACCCCCAGATCAAGACTGCTGGTGCACACCACTGCCTTCAAACGACCTTCGCGTAGGCCGTTCTCCACCCACTGTCGCACCTTCGAATCCAGCGATCCATGATGCAGTGCAATCTGGCCGGCCCATTCAGGCCGGTGGTCCAAGAGGTGTTGATACCAGATCTCGGTCTGCGAACGAGTGTTGGCAAAGATCAATGCCGACTCGACCTCCGACACAAGCTCCGCGACTTGCGGAACCATGCGAGTGCCGATGTGTCCCGACCAAGGAAATCGATCGATCTGATCCGGAATGATCGATCGGAGCTGGATCTTCTTTTTCTTGTAGCCTTCGATGATTGTGGATGGGCCAGCGCAGGAGTTACCCACCAGTGACTCCATCGCCTGCTTCAAGTTGCCAAGCGTCGCGGAAAGTCCCCAGGTTCTCAGCTGCGGATTCAGCTTCCGCAGTCGCGCCAGCGCCAACTCCGTCTGAATTCCTCGCTTGCTGCCCAGCAATTCGTGCCATTCATCGACGATCACCGATTCCAGCTGAGAAAACTGCTCGTGCAAATGCGGGTGAGTCAGCATCAGCGTCAGGCTTTCTGGCGTCGTGACCAAGGCCGTAGGCAGTCGCTGCAGTTGGCGGGACTTCACGCTCTGGCGACTATCGCCGGTACGACCTTCCAACCGCCATGGCAGTCCCAGCGCGTCGATCGGTTCGCGAATCGCATTCTCTGTGTCGCCCGCTAAAGCACGCAACGGTGTAATCCAAAGGCAGCGAAGCGGTGGCGGACGTTTGGGATTCCATTTTGACCGGTCGCGATTGGCATGCATCCAGCTCAACAACGGCCCCATCCAGACGGCCAGGGTCTTGCCGGTCCCCGTTGCCGAATGAACCAGACCGCTGTGACCCTTCTGATAGCTGCGCCACGCGTTTCGCTGAAAGGGAAACGATTTCCAACCTCGTGCCGCAAACATCCGCTCCACCCGCTGCAGCGGCGTGCCCGAGTCGACCTCGGCGTCAATCGCCGGCACTTCTGCCTTCAACATGCTGATTCATCAGCTGGCAAAAGGGCAAGCAAATCATCCAACGAGTTGGCGTCGGCAGGATTCTTGTCGTGTCGCCAGCGAAGGATGCGTGGGAATCGTGTCGCAACACCGCTCTTGTGTCGCTTGCTTCGCTGCAATCCCTCGAATGCCAGCTCCATCACCAACTCCGGTGCAACTTGTCGCACCGGTCCAAACGAGTCCTTAGTGTTCTGACGGACGAACCGATCGACCTTTCGGATTTCTGCGTCATCCAATCCACTATAGGCCTTCGCGAACGGCACCAATTGGCCGTCACGCCAAAGCGCGAACGTGTAGTCGCTGTACAAGCTCGCGCGTTTCCCGTGGCCTCGCTGCGCGTAGATCATCACGGCATCAATCGTGTAGGGATCGACCTTCCATTTCCACCAGGTGCCCCGGACTCGACCGACATCGTAAGTCGCTTGGCAATGCTTCAGCATCAACCCTTCCGCATGATTAGCACGACTTTGCTGACGCACCTCATGCAAGTCGTCCCAATGGGTCGCGGGGATCAGCTCAGTGGCAACCATCTGGTCCGCTGATACGTCCCCCATCAGTTGGTCCAGACGTTCGCGTCGATCCTGGTACGGCAACGTTCGCACATCAACACCATCGAGCTCCAGTAGATCGAAGGCATGAAAAACGACCGGTACCTCCGCCAGTAGCTTCTTGCCAACAGTTTTGCGACCGATTCGGCGCTGCAACTCCGAAAATGGCAGCACTTGCCCAGGGCCGCGAGACCCCAGAATCTCGCCATCCAGCACAGTTCCATCAGGTAGATGGGAGGCGGCTTGCTCGATTTCGGGCCAGCGACCCTGCATCAACTCCTCGCCGCGTGACCACACGAACGTCTGCCCGCTGCGACGTATCAGCTGACCGCGAATCCCGTCCCACTTCCATTCCGCCACGTAGTCGTCGACGCTTCCCAGTTGCTCCGGAGATCCGTCGCGGTCAATGGGATGGGCAAGGCAAAACGGATAAGGCTGACTGATCAGCGTGTCGGTTGCGTCTGGATCAACGACTCGCGAAAAGAACTCCGCTGATGGATTCCAGTCCCCCATCAACCGGTGAGCGATCACTTCGGTCGAGAGGCCGGCATGCTTGGCGATGGCACGCGTGACCAATCCCGTACTCACGCCCACTCGGAAAGCGCCTGTGATCAGCTTCATCATGACAAAACGGCCACCGGGTGGCGTTTGCTGCCACAGCTTGACCACCGATGCCCGCTGAGTTGCTTCGTCCATGGAGCGCAGCGGAATCAGCCTCCTTTCGATCCAGTCGGTCAGCGGAGAACCTGCTTCGGCGGTCTCGTTCCAATCGCCCGCTGGCACGATCAAAGCGACGGTTTCGGCCAAGTCGCCGACGACGCTATATGACTCTTCGAAAAGCCAATCCGAGATGCCTGCTTCCTGTGCCGCCCAAGAGCGAATCAACTTCGATGGCACCAGTTGGCGGATCTTGCGGCCTGACAGACAGTAAGTCGCCCAAGCGCAATCACTTGCCGAGGCCCCATCAAAGTAGTCAACCATCGCTGCCACCTTGACGTTTGTCTTGGTGGTTGAATCGAGGGCGTTGTAGAGTTCTGCGAACTGCTGCATCGATAAGCGTTTGGGACGATTCAGACCAGCGGACTTTCCACTGCCGAAGAATAGCCCGCCGGACACCGCCCCAACAGAACCAAGGCGAATCGACAGGACTGTCAGTCCACAACCCCGGCTCGAATCCCCTTGCCAAAGCGAGTCGATGAAATCCGCGCTGCTGATTTTTCCGAATCAACTCTTCGACCCTCACCCTGGCCTGAGCGAAGAGCC
>JBCCUO010000505.1:0-3913 GCA_039196805.1 Planctomycetota bacterium
CCGGCAAGCAAAAATTCGACTCCGCGGATTATAGCCTCCAGCTCTGGCCGCGTCTCATCCGAGGGATCCCCCGGTTGGGTTTGGCGTGACAAACCATCGGTAACGGCGCCGAAGCGTGATTCCGCTTCGCCTCCCCCACCGCGTCCGCTGGGCTGTCCCTGCAACCCCGCCCGACTGCCAAAGTTCTGGATCAAGGCCTCGACCACCAACGCCGTTTCTTCCACCGAACTGATTTGCGGCTCCGGGGGCATGGACACTTGAGGTTCGCGCTGACGCATCCAGCGATCCAAAGAATCGCCACCGCCCCAGCCGCCATCATCGTTCTGGCAAGCGATCAGAGATTTCGCACCCGCTGACAAACGGCTCGCCACGGGGGCACTGGTGTTTCCACCGGCCCCAGAATCAATGCTTCCGGAGATCATGAGCACGCGGGACGTTCCATAGAACGGGTTTTCGTCATCGAGCTGGTCTTGGTTGCCAAACCACAGTGGCAACCAGGATCCATCGTCGCGTTGCTGCTTGGACAAGAAACGGAGCCCCTTCGCTACCGCCCGATCGACACGCTGCATTGTCGCCCGACTCACGTCCGGTTTGACTCGGAGATACGCAGTCAATGCCCGAATGGCATGAGCGGTCAAGTCATTGCTGCTGCGATCAAAGGGCAACTTTCCCCAACCCCGACAGAAAGTTGGCCAACCGCCATTGCGATTTTGCAAGTCCAGCAACCAGACCGCCGCAGCACTCAATTGGCAGTCGACCTTAGACCGTCTCGTGGTTGACATTCGGTCACGCACCGCGATCAGCGCCAACATAGCCGCCGGCGTGTCGTCGGCATCGGGAACCGCGCCGCTCAGATCGGACCATCCCCAACCTCCAGGCTCCGCTCCCGTGAATGGATGTCGGACATGGTGCTGGCAACCTAGATGCCATTCCAGCAAATCCTCGTTGCACCACTGACCATCATCTCCGGGGTCACACGTCAACGCAATCATCGACAACGACGTCAGCCAGGTGGCCAAGTTCGTGTCGATCGGCCAAGCGTCGTCAGCATCAGCCGAATTGAACAGAAAGCGAAGGCTGGACTCAGCGACTTCGCAATCGCTGCGTCCCGTCACGCTCAAGTTCATCAGAACAAACGCTGTCAGCGGGGTCGCTTCCAAGTAACCTCCGCTTTCCGGTTGCATCCGCCGGAGAACTCTCATCGAACGGTTCACCGCAGCGGCGCGAATCCATCGCAGTGGCGGTAGAGCCTTCGGACCCAAGAAGTGACGTGTTTGACCGATCGCGACCAAGGCGGGAATCGCATAGCTGACAACGGGCATTTGCAGCCAGCGATACATAGACTGTGGAAAGACCGCTGCTTCGAAGGGCAATCGTGCTACTTGAGACCATGGGACCAGGCCCGCAATCGCCAGATTACACAAGATCGGAACGACGAACGTTTTGTCCTTGCCATACCGTTGGCGAAGTGCCTGGATCCCACCACTCGATTCGATGTAGCGATGGAGTTGTTCATTGGGCAACCAACTGTCGGCGGACTTGGGATCTTCGCCCGACTGTGAATCGGTGACCTGCTTCGCCAAAGTCGTTGCGGCCAGCACAAGGTAGCTAGTCGCAATGTTGCTATAACTGCGATCGGTGTCGCCAAAGCCTCCGTCATCATTCTGCTGCGATTCCAGATACCTCACACCGCCATGTATTCTGGCCAGCAGTGTCGGCTGTTCGGGATGGGGCGGCAGCGATCGTGCTTGGCGATCCAGGATGACCGCCGACATCGCGCTGACCGCCGTCGCCGTACTCAATGCGGACGCGGCAAGCCGGCCGGTCCAATGCCCTTGTGGTTCACGCTGGTCCAGCAGTTCGCGACGCAACTGGTTCAGTGTTTTGCGGACGCGAATCGTCAGGCCCGCGTCAATACCCGCTGCATCATCGCTGGCGATGTCGGTCGCGTTGGATGGGGAAAGATTCAAAGGGGCAAGACCGGTGATCTGGTTCTGATTCCGCCGCGATCAGCGTGTATGGTTATGATTGTAGCGCGGAACGAGGTTTCCGCACCCCACCGCCCGACACTCATTCACCCCGCCCGTCATGCATCGTCGAAACTTCCTCCGCAGTGCTCTCACCGCCGGAACCGCACTTGCTGCCTCCGCTACCGTCATCGAACCGCATTCGCTTGTCGCTCGTGAGCCGATCCTGCGTCGAGGAGGCCCTCGTTTTCAACTTGGTTTGGCCGCCTATTCGCTCCGTCAATACTTCTCGTTCATGAAGGGGAAGCCCAAGAAGCCCCTCACTGACGGTCCAGCGATCGATATGGTCGGCTTCATGGACTACTGCGTGGATCAGGGCGTCGATGCAGCGGAATTGACCAGCTACTTCTTTCGTGCCGATGCGGACGACGACTACTTTCGCGACCTGAAGCGGCAAGCGTTCCTTCGAGGCTTAGCCATCTCCGGGACAGCGATTGGCAACAACTTCACGGTCGGACGTGGCGAGAGACTCGACAAGCAGATTCAAGATGCCCTGGATTGGATCGATCGAGCGGCCGTGTTGGGAGCCCCACACATTCGTTTCTTTGCTGGTACGGGAAAAGAACTGGCCGAAGACCCGGGCCGAATTGCCGAGGCGGTGGAGGCCATGCAACAATGCGCGGCGCGAGCGGGCGAACATGGAATCTTCTTGGGGATCGAAAACCACGGCAATCTGACCTCGGATCAGATGCTGGAACTGATGCAGCGGATTGAGAGCCCCTGGGTGGGTGTCAACTTGGACTCAGGCAACTTCTTCTCGGACGATCCCTATCGAGACCTCGAACGAGTGGCGCCGTATACCGTCAACGTTCAGGTGAAGGTGAGCATGCAGTCAGCCGATCGCAAACGTTATCCCGCGGACTTGGATCGGGTCGCAAAGATCCTTGCCGACTCCGGCTATCAGGGTTACGTGAACCTGGAATACGAAGACGACGAGCCGTACGCCAACATTCCCGCCGCACTCGATCGCCTTCGAAACGCCCTGGAAAAGGCTGTCTGAGTCGCGACTGCTTTCGCCCGCGATCACGCCAGATGGAAGAGATGACAACCGCGAAGCGCGGGGATTCACCTAGCGGCCATCAACGGCAGCGAAGACAGTAGTCGATGATCACGCGACACGCGAACATCGTCGCCTTGCGACTCCCGGAATCGCGTGGTGGAGGGTGACCTGGGACTGGCGTCCCAGGCTATCGAGCATCGCTGCTTCGCAGCTAAGAAAGAACAGCCGTGAAAGGATCGAAAAGGACAAAGGGGGAGCGCACGTTAAAGTCGACCGTCCCGTGGGGCTCTTGCGTTCTTGAAGCGAGAACTGTTTCTTCAACCGCGAAGCGGTGATGTTCGACAGGCTGGGACGCAGTCCCAGTGAACCCGATATAAGACCTCCGAGCCGCGAAGCGGTGATGTTCGCCGGGCGGCCATCAACGGCGGCGAAAAAATCGGTCCACACACCGGACGAACATCGTCGCTCGGCTGCTAAGTCAGCGTCGAGCTTTATGCGTCTAACCCACGTGTTCTTGGTCGAACACGTACTGGGCGTTGTACTTGATTCGATGCTTGCTTAGCAGAGCAAGGTATTCGTCCTTGAACGCCTGCTTGCGGTGGTGCTCGGCCTGGCGATTGATATAGCTTTTGACTGGATCAACCATTGATTGGCTTACGGAGAACGCGCCATATCCACGTTGCCAATGAAATTTCGCATCGATCTTCCTCTCATGGTTGATCCAGTGAGACGAGTTCGATTTCAGGCGTTGGATCGTGTCCGCAATCGTGAAGCTCGGATGCGTCCTGAGCAGCAAGTGGACGTGATCCTCGACACCGCCTGCCGCCAACAGCGATGCCCGATGGTCCTTGACGGATCCTCCAATAACGGCGAACAACTCCTCACG
>JBCCUO010000506.1:0-3909 GCA_039196805.1 Planctomycetota bacterium
CCGCTGTGCGGGTAACGGCGTCCGGCTAAGACGCTCGCCAGTCCAAACCTTGCGGTAACCGGTTGAGATTTCGAGGACCATCATCGGTGACGACCACCATGTCTTCGACCCGGACGCCGCCGACCAAGCGTCCGTACAAACCGGGTTCGACTGTCAACACCTCGCCAAGCACGAGCGCCGGACCACCCTCATCCAGCAAGATCGGTTCGTGAAGATCCAAGCCGATGCCATGACCCGTTCCGTGCTGAATGGATGCCTGATCGGTGATCGTGCCTCGGCTGGGTTCGTAACCTGATCGGACCAGTTCTATCTCCGATGCCCGGTGGGCGTCGCCAGCCAGATTCCCCGTGATCAGCATCGCTTCGCAAGCCTGCTTGGCCCGGACGACTGCCGCGTGCATCTTGGCGGCTTCTTGACTGGCTTCGCCGTGCACCACCGTTCGCGTGCAGTCGCCCCAATAGCGAGTCTTCTGCGACCGAGGGAACAGATCCACCACGATCGTTTGACCCGTTTTCAAGGGACCCGTTCCACTGTGGTGGCAGTCTGCAACTTCCGGAGTCGAAGCAACGATCGAACCGTGATCCGACGTGTAGCCGTGACGCAAGAACTCGATCGCGGCCATCGACTTGAGACGCTCGCTGGTGAGCGGTCCGTCGTCGTCGACTAGTTGACCGGTCGCATCAGCACGAGCGGCGGCAATCGTTTCGCAAACCTGCCGCATCACTTGTTCGGTGACACGCTGCGATTCGGCCAACGCTTCCACTTCTTGTTCCGACTTCGCACGTCGATCCGTAACGCCCAAATCTGCGTCGAACTGCAAACTCAGCCCTCGTGATGTCATCGCATCCGCGTAGATGTAGGGGAGCGTGCGATCCACTTGGACACGGTTGACGCCATGGCGGCATAGCATCTCCGCCAACGCTTGGGCCGTTGCGGTTTCTCTGTCGGCGCTCAGTCCACCGTCTGGAGCATGTTGGGCAGGACAGGTGACCGCTTGGCAGCTCGAGAGCTGAGTGACACGATCCATTTCCAGATCACGGACCAAAGCAATCGTTTGACCCGGCAACTGGACCCATGCTGCGGGATCACCCAGCGGAACGCGAAGTCGTCGAAACAGAGACGCGTTTCGGTCCGCGTATCCGGCAAATACCGTTGCTTGCATCTGAGCTTGTCCATCGAGAAACGGAACGAACGTCTTGGGCTAGACCGGGGCCGCAGGATAGAGGAACGCACAGGCCATCGTCACGATCAGTGCGGAGACACCCATCGCCGTGCTCATCGGCGAGATAATCCGCAGACCTTCGGCTTCCGACATGCCGCTCATGCGAGTAATCACCCAAAAGGCGCTGTCGGTCATCCAAGATACAGGTTTGCTGCCCGCACCGATCGCCATTGCCAAGTAAACCGGATGGAACGGAAGTCCTTCGGCGGTCGCCAGTCCTTGCAGTACACCCGCTGCTGTAATCATCGCAACGGTGGCGGATCCCTGCAGCGTGCGGATCGCGACCGTCACGGCGAAGGCCAATGGCAATAGCATCAGTCCAGGGACGCCTTCCGCCAAGTCCCCGACTGCCGCAGCAATGCCCGCTTGGCGAAGCATCGCACCAAATGCACCTCCAGCGGATGTGATCAAGATGATGTTGCCCGCGGACGCAAGCGACCGTGACACCAAGGTTTTTCGCTTGACCGGATCGCAGTGCCGCAGCAGCAAGAATCCAAAGACACAACCGATGCCTAGGGCAACGTTCTTGTCACCAATCGCCATCGTCACACTGGACAGCGTGTTCTTAGGTAGCACTTCCGCACCCACCAACGAGGTCACGGTCGAACCAGCAGCCAGCAAGATGACGGGCAGGACGATCGGAAGCAGTGACAACATGAGTGGCGGCCGAGAATCAAATGCAGCAGCCTGACTTTCCTGGACCTTTGCTGCTTCCTTATCCGCTTGCTCGGATTCCGATTCGCGGAGCGGCAGGTCCACGAATCGATTGATCACGCGAGCGGATAGCAAGGAAAGACAGCTCGTCATCCCGCCAATTGTCAGGCCAGCCAGCATCATCGTGCCGATGTCCACCCCCAATTCCTTGGCGACCAACAACGGGCCGGGCGTGGGCGGAACCAGCGAGTGGGCGATCGAGCCACCCGCCAAAATTGCCAAGATGAACAGGACGTAGTCCCTGCCCAGTTTGCGTCTGAGCGACCGGGCCAATGGAATCATCAAGTAGAACACGGTGTCAAAGAACACCGGGATGCCCAGCACGAAGGAGCTTGCCGCCAATGCCTCTGGTGAACGCTTTGGACCCGTAATCTTGAGCATCGCATCGATGATCGTCGAGGCGGCTCCCGATTCCATCAATAGACCGCCGATCACGCTGGCCAGGGCAATCAGAATTCCGATCTTGCCTGCCGATTCACCAAACGACACCGCCAAACGACTGGCGGCAGACGATTCCAAATAGCTCTCGGCCGCCGCCTCGGTCCACTTCGCTTTGGCGACCTGCCCCTGGGCGTGTGATTCAATCGCCTGGGCGGGCGCCAGTAAGGCGACCAACAAACCGGCAACCAATAGGGTCAAGAAGGCATGGACCCGAAAGACCAAAATCAAAACCAGAACGACGCAGACGGCGGTCGCCATCAAGTACCAGATGCTCATGCGTCCAATCGACCAGACAGAAAAGGGGCGAGATCCGCGACCGTGCGGACGCCATAGCCTAACTTCTGTGCGCGCCGACAAGCGATCAGAGCCAATGCGTTTTCAGAGTTTTGTTGGAGTTGCGAGGATTCGTCGTCGTCACGCTTATCGCCCCGGGTTCCTTGAACGCCGACAACGAATCTGTCGGAAGCAAATCGCAAGTGGATCAGCTAACATGGTGCCCGACCAGTCGATATCGTCTGTTGCTCCGTGACAGCAACTTCTTTTCGCAACTATTCGCGGACGCGAACGGCGACACTAGGCGTCCATCCGACGCACGCTCCCAATTCCCAATAAACGGACGACACTTCAATGAGCAACTCACGAGCCTCTCTCGACGGGGGCAAAGAGATGCCGATACTGCGGCTGGTTTTGCTGATCATTGGACTGGCACCACTGAATGCGATTGCGGCAGACGTCCCCAAGACCAACATCGTCCTCTTGATGGGCGACGACCATGGCTGGGACGAAACCGGCTACAACGGCCATCCTCATCTTCAGACGCCGGTCCTGGACGCCATGGCTGCCGGTGGGCTACGAATGGATCGCTTTTATGCGGCGCACCCGACATGCTCCCCCACTCGCGGCAGCGTGCTGACCGGACGGCATCCGAATCGATACGGCACATTCACGCCGAATTTTTCGATCCGTCCCGAAGAGATCACCCTTGCTCATTTGCTCTCTGAAGCTGGCTACCTTTGCGGTCATTTCGGTAAGTGGCACGTGGGTCCGGTCAAAGCAGATTCGCCGACCAGCCCTGGCGCGATGGGATTCGACACCTGGCTTTCCCATGACAATTTCTTCGAACTCGATCCGGTGCTTTCCCGCGATGGCGGTCCGCCCAAGAAGATCAAGGGTGAAAGCTCGCAGATCATCATCGATGCCGCCAAGGAGTTCATTGCCAAGGCGAAAGAAGCTGGCAAGCCTTACTTTGCTGTCGTCTGGTTCGGCTCGCCGCACGAACCCTACAGCGGATTGCCGGAGGACTTGGCCCTGTATGACAACCTGCCGGACGCTTATGCGGAGAAAACGTTTCGTTTGACCTCCAACGAAACAGGATCACCGACCACACGCGTCCTTCGTGACGTGCTTCGTGAACGGTATGCCGAGATCACCGCGATGGACCGATCGATCGGATCGTTGCGTGATTGGCTGCAGGAACAGAACCTGCGCGACGATACCCTGCTGTGGTATTGCGGCGACAACGGCACGCCCGG
>JBCCUO010000507.1:0-3908 GCA_039196805.1 Planctomycetota bacterium
CGTCGTCGAGGGGATCGGAGCCGAGTTGCCCAAGGCGAGCGAAGACCCCATTCGCATGTACCTGAGCCAGATGTCGGAGATTCCGCTGCTGACCCGAGAGGAAGAGATCGGGCTGGCCAAACGGATCGAGATCACGCGTCGACAATTCCGTCGCACGTTGCTTGAGTCCGACTACGCTCTGCGAGCCACCGTCGGCGTATTGCACCAAGTTCACTCCGGAGATTTACCCTTTGATCGGACGATCAAGGTTTCCTTGACTGAACGATTGACGAAGGAGCAGATCTCAGCCCGAATGCCGCACAACTTGCGAACGCTGGACATCTTGATCGGCCAAAATAAGTCGGACTTTGATATTCTGACGCGCCGAAGTGCGTCGCCACGACTGAAGGCCGAAGTGCGTCGTCGCTTCATCCGTCGTCGTCGCAAGTGTTTGCAGTTGGTGGAAGAGTTGAGTCTGCGAAGCCGCCGAGTCACACCGCTACTGGATCAATTGGAGAAGATCTCGGCTCGTATGACCTTCATTCGTGATCGGTTGGCTCGGTTGGGCACCGATGCCATCAGTCGTGACGAAGCAGCGGACCTGAGCCAAGAGCTTCGCGAACTGATGTTGGTCACACAGGAGTCACCGACCAGCCTGCGAAATCGTATGACCAAAGCGCGTGCCCACTTCGAAGAGTATGAGGCAACGAAACGTGAACTCAGCAGCGGCAATCTTCGATTGGTGGTTTCGATCGCCAAGAAGTACCGCAACCGGGGTCTATCGTTCTTGGATCTGATCCAGGAGGGAAACACCGGGCTGATGCGGGCCGTCGACAAGTATGAGTACCGTCGCGGATTCAAATTCAGCACGTACGCGACCTGGTGGATTCGACAAGCGATCACAAGGGCGATCGCTGATCAAGCTCGCACGATTCGAATTCCCGTGCACATGATCGACGTGCTCAGCAAGCTGCGTCAGGCTCAGAAGCGGTTGATGCAATCGCTTCGTCGTGAGCCGACGTACGAGGAGATCTCGAAGGACACCGATGTGCCGCTGGAAGAAGTGCGACGCGTGATGGACATCGGGCGACATCCCGTCAGCCTGGACCGCCCGGTCGGTGAAGGGGAAGACAGCAGCTTTGGCGAGTTCATCGAAGATGGTGACGACGCCAATCCCGTGCAAACCGCCGCGGCGGGAATCTTGAAGGGCAAGATCGACGAACTATTGAAAACGCTGACCTTCCGCGAACGAGAGATCATCCGACTGCGCTACGGTCTGGTGGATGGCTACAGCTACACGCTGGAAGAGTGCGGCCGAATCTTCAAAGTGACCCGCGAGCGTGTTCGGCAAATCGAAGCCAAGGCGGTCGCGAAGCTGCAAAGCCCCTCACGCGCCGACCGGCTGTCTGAGTTCTTGAAGACAGCTGCCTAGGAACGAGTGACGCTTCCGCAAGCAGGTTGTACCTTTTCTTCACGGCGGAAAAAGCTCAATCCCTCTGCACTCTCCCTCCGGGAGAGTCGGACGTTTGAACGGCCGGAGAGGGCGCTCCTTATTGCGGATGGCTCATGGCGACCTGATGCGGATTGCTCCCTCTCTTCGCTTAGGCTCGACTCTCCCCCCGGGGAGAGTGATTTCGGCAGTCCGCCTCTATGAATCCTTGCCAGTCCTAGAACCTGCGTGCGACGGCGAAGTAAGCGATCGCCATCAACGCGTCTTTCGCTTGGCTGGATGGCAGGCAGGCCAGTGAATCGACCGCTTCACGCTGAAAACGGAGCGCCGTTTCACGCGTGTACTCGAGCGCGTCGCTTGCCGACAGAACGGGCCGGAGCGCATCCAGACGCCGGTCGCCGGGGCCCTTTAAGATGCTATGAATGACGGAACTATCACGCTCGCTGGCTGTTGCCATCAACCGGATCAGCGGAAGAGTGATCTTTCCCTGCTCCACGTCCGTGCCCAGCGTTTTCCCGACCGTGTCATCGTCACCCCACAAATCGAGATAGTCGTCAGCGATTTGGAAAGCGATGCCGATCCGATCACCGAACGACGACATCGCTTCGACGATTGAGTCACTGCCGCCTGCGTGTCGGGCGCCCAGCTGGCAGGCGACCCGGCAAAGCTCAGCCGTTTTGCCCCGGATCATCTCAATGTACGTCGCCTCATCCAGATCGATCGTGTTGCGATCCAGCACCTGTCGAAGCTCACCTTCGCAGACTAATCGTGCCGCCTCGCCGATCCAACGGCAGGCTTCGGTCGAGGACAGGGTCGCGGCGAGGCGAAAGCTTTGAGCGAAAAGGTAATCACCCAACAAGATGCTGGTGTGATCGTTCCACTTGGCGTTGATGGTTGGAACGTGTCGCCGCATGTCGGCTTCGTCCAACACGTCGTCGTGTACCAACGTCGCCGTGTGGACCATTTCGATGACGGTTGCGAGCGTCACGTGGTCGGGGCCGCTGCTGCCAACGGCCTCGGCGACCAACAACAACATCGCGGGACGCAATCGCTTTCCGCCCAACTGCGTTCCATGTCGCAGAACCGGGGCCAGCGACTCGTAGGGCGTCTGCAATTCGCGGTGCAAACGCTGTTCGACGGCCTTCATCTGAGCCTGAATCGGGTCGTAGATCACTTGCAGCGGGCTAACACCGGTCGATGACCCATTCCCGCCAGATGAAGGTCCATTGGGACCGCTGTAGGAGAGCCCAGAAGTACGTCGGAGGTTGGTGGTGGGAACGTTCACGCGTCCATGGAGCTTTCAAATGGAGAAAGTGCTTCCGTCATCTCTGACCCTTACGTAAACGGAAACCGCACGAACGTCTAGGGAGACAACGCGTCGCACGCCGATTGGGGTGCGATGATTCACGCTCTGGCTAAGGGTCTGTCGGTCCAGTCCGCGGGCCGGACGGAATGTTGAGTTATCTCCCAGCCCGAAACGCCAGCATCTCAGCCCGAAACGCGAGAGCCCAATCTGTCGACGAATCAATCACCTGCGAAGCGTGTGCGCGAAAACCGGTCGCGGTGCGAGTCGCCGACGATAGACAGCCGTAATCACTCTCCCTCCGGCCGAGTCGGCCTCTCAGGGTCGGTGGTCGTCTCGCGGCGGTAGGCCCCCGATTTGCCGCCAGACTTCTCCAGAAGTCCGACGAAGACAATTTCCATCGATCTGTCGACCGACTTCATCATGTCGTAGACGGTCAGTGCGGCGACCGAAGCTGCTGTCATGGCTTCCATCTCAATCCCGGTTTTCGCGGTTGTCGCGGCTGTGACGCGGCAGACGAGCTGGGCCGAAGAGCCCGAAGGAGAATCACCCGCAGCAAGACTTGCCGATGGGCTGGCCCACTCGAATTCGACCCGGACCGACTCGATCGGGATCGCGTGGCACAGCGGGATCAGCTGCTGGGTCAACTTGGCCGCTTGAATCCCAGCGATCTGGGCGACGGTGAGTACATCGCCCTTCTTTCCGGTGCCTGCCCGAATCGCCTGAGCCGTATCTGGCAGCATTCGAATCACCGACTGAGACACGGCGATACGCTTCGAGGATGCTTTGCCCGAAACGTCGACCATATGGACGTTCCCCTCCGCGTCGATATGAGTGGATCGGTTGGTCAACGTCGTCTCCCAAGGCTGATTGGACGGGGCTCGGCGCGGGAAGCGTGCACGAGCGACGCGTAAGTTACCTCATGCGGCATTCCGGGCCACCAGCGTCGCCTTTCCATCGGGAGGTCGATCGGGCAAGAAGGTGGTGTCACCGCCCGAGAGTCCGATGCCATGATCGACCATTTTCGTGCTCGTGCTCGTGCTCGTGCTGTGCGCCAGGCTAAGTCTGGCGGTTCTTTTCAACTGAAAGGTGTTGAAGATGGTAAGTGCTCGTTCGCCATGTAGCTGATGGAGCGGCGGCCGGAGTAATCCGCGTCCGTCGAAGCCTCCTGAGTGC
>JBCCUO010000508.1:0-3903 GCA_039196805.1 Planctomycetota bacterium
CGCTGCGCTACAAAGGGATCGAACCGATGCTACCCGCAGTGATGGAAGCACTGTCCGTCGCTGGCTCCGGCGGCGGGGAGACAGAAAAATGATCGGGACAGCAGAATGGAAGTGGGAGGAAGGGAAGCTGACATAAAATTAATGGACAAAAGATTGGGGATCGAGAGGCATCCCAACCAGAAGCGTCAGCGAAGGATCCCTCGTCACGCTAAACGCCAACCGCTTCTTCCCTCTTTTTCTCGCTAACCGCTGACCGCCGCCTCCTCAATACGTGCCGCAGTCTCGCAGGTGATACACCCGTCGGGCGTTCTGGCAAAAGAGTCGTTGCTGCTCATCCGCTGTCAACGACTCGGCCAACTTGCGCACCGTATCGGTCCAGTGGCGATGCGACGTTTTCAAAAGGCACACCGGCCAGTCGCTTCCGAACATCAATCGATCAGCTCCATAGGCATCGATGGCGACGTCCCAGTATCGCTGGATGGTGGCCACCGACCACTCTGGATCTCGGACTTCCGTGACCACTCCCGAGAATTTGCAGGACAAGTTCGGACGTTTGGCCAATTCGCGAAAGTCGGCTTCCCACTGGGAGTCAAATTGGTCGGCCCGGATCGTCGGCTTGGCGATGTGATCCAAGACCATTGGTTGACTTGGATGACGGTCAACAAACTCGATCGTCGCGGCCAACTGGCTTCCAAATACCAACACGTCATAAACCCAGTCCGTCTGGCCGATCGCGTCGATACCACGGTTGAATGCATCGCCTCGCAAGAACGTCTCAGCATCCTCGTCCTGAACGACGTGACGCACCCCCTTCAGCGCGGGATCGTCGCCGTACCGATCGACCAGCAACTCGATCTCAGTGTCGGCGAGCGGCAACCAACCGACCACACCGTGAATCAGTGGCTCTTGAGTGGCCAACGACAGCAACGTGTCGGTTTCGTGCAAGGACTGCCGGGCCTGCACCGCGACGAAGCCGGCCACGCCACTTTCCGCGGCGACTTCACGAAGCTGTTGCGACCAGAAGTCCTGCTTCAGCACCGACATGGAGTCGTCGATCCAGCCGTACTGCTCGGGAGAGTATCGCCAGAGATGGTGATGACTATCGATCAACATGCTGCGCGCCGAATCGTGGACAAGAATCTCATCGGCAACATCGTACCATCGAATCGTCCGATTCGGAGATCGCGTCGAATCGGCCCGGAATACACTCCGGCGGACGACACCCAAGCGTATTCAAAGAGATCACGGCGTGAGACGCTTCCATTGACACTGCATGGCGCGACCCACTTTGCGGCCCAAGATTGAAGCCGGGAGGCCCGGATGGTCGCCCCAGTTGCGGCCTCGATTCGACCACGTTGACGCAGGAACACCGCGGCGACACGACTGAACCCAGGTCGCCCTTTCTAAACTCAGAGAATCCTTCCGGAAGCAGCCTGGCCGACGCGACCGCAGGACAGACCGTTATCTGGCCTGACCTGCGAGTCGCTTTTTGCGGAAACGCTCAACGTGCGAACAATCGAACACCGTCTTGGCGATGGGGACACGCTCTAGTTCCCCGGGGTTGGCCGAAAACGGAGGCAAGGCGACATCCGCTGCGATCAACACGCCAGTTTTCGATTGCCCGTCGCCCGAGGCGTCATTGATGGGAACGAGCGGTTATCGGTGCCGTCCGCTTTAGCGATCGTCCTGCGATCGAAGGTCCGCAGGATGCTGGTCTGCTTTGCTGCTAGGCTCCGACTTGCCCAACATGGAAGCAGACGCCGCCGACGGGGTGGTTGCCGTCTTGCTACCCATCCAGTTGGTAACGACGGGATAGGTCACACCATGCACGGTTTGGATCAGTTCATTTGCCATTATCAGGTACCCTCGACGGGAATGAATGGGCCTGGTTGGAATCCTGCTGCTTTCCAGTGCAGCTGGAAAGCGTGGGTCGCAAACCGCGAGCCAAAAAGCCTGATCCTTGCATTTTCTGCTCCATCGTGCGGATCAGCACAACGCAACCGATACAGTCGTTACATCGGAGCGGCAAGGTGTATCTTGCTGCAGACATCGCGCGTTGCGTGAATCGGCATCCCCTCGCGGCTTCAGCTGAGTCCCAGGCGACTCAGCACCTCGGGGCAACCTGATTCCAACATGTCCAACACGGTTTCAAATCCGTCGTCGCCACCGTAATAGGGATCGGGGACCTCGTCCGGCCAATCGCCGTCCAAGAAGTCGCTGAACAATCGAATGTGGTCGGTCGTGCTGGGCGCCAACTGGTGAAGGATCGACAGATTCGCTCGATCGGCTGCCAGCACCACATCGAATGCGCCCGCAATCAAATCGTCTCGCTCCACCTTGCGTGCTCGGCTGGTCAACTCATAGCCGCGTCGCCGCGCGGCTTTACGCATTCTTGAATCAGCCGGCTCGCCGACGTGGTAACCATGTGTGCCAGCGGAGTCGACGTGCACGTCCAGCTGCCGTTGGTCGACCAGGTGTTGCATGACGCCCTCACCCGCCGGTGAGCGGCAGATGTTGCCCATGCAGACAAACAGAATTCGGTTGGTCATCGATTGATCATTCAGCGTGTGTCGGCGACGGGAATCCACGGTGCGACCGCCTGGCCGCTCGGATGATATCCTAAGCGTCATCCGAGTTTCGGGACACAACGTCCGATCGTGAAGACAAACTGCCATGCCCGACGTTATTGAGCAACGGCTTCAGCGTTTGCGAGAGCTGTGTGGCCCCGTCGATATCGAACCGATCGAAGCGCTGCGGCAACGCGAGGCATTCATCGGTGTTGCTTGCAGCCGGGTCGGGCTAGACCCAACCCGCCAGCGATCGATCTGCCGCCGCCTGTGTCAGGTGCTCCTGGAAGCTCGCCAGCGTCGTGCCATTGTCTGCTGGTCCAAGGGCTCGGCGATCGATGACTGGGCTAGCCGAGCGGTCGCGTTGTTTCGCTTGCCGCACCTGATCATTGAATGCCCAATCGAGTCTACGCCAATCGAGCGACCATCCAAGTTTGCATCACCAGATGGTCCATCGACCGTTCGGATTCAGGGTAGCCGTGTGGATCGAGATCTGGCAGTGATCGCGTTGGCAGACCGCTTGGAAGCGTTGCACCTTCGACGCAATGGGAAGATTGCCTCGGCGATCAGCCATCGATTGCACCGGTACCAGGATGCTTGCATCCGTGTCTCGTTATCTGACTCGGCCGAATCGGCCGCCGTAGAGTTGATCGCTCAAGGGGCGATCGGACGCTTCGTGCCTTCGCCTCCTCGCCCGCACCACGCGACGATCGATCGCGAGCCCCTGAACTGCGGGCACTCGTGGGCCCGTCATCAGGGCGAGTGGCTCATTCACTGCACGCGACAACCGCAGGGGGCATGGCCCGGACAAAGCGACCAACAGTATCGAGACAGCATGTTGACGACGGGCGCTACGGATCAAGCGACGGCGCTGGATGCGCTACGTCGGATCACTCGCAAACGCAGGCTCATTGCATCGGCAATCGCCTCCGATCGACGCTACCCGGTGGTTTGCTTCTCAGCCAACGCGTTGGCCGAATTGCTCAAGGATCGGACTTTTCGGCCTCAGCTGAAACGCTGGGACTACGAACCTTATGGCGTTGCCATTTCAATCAGTGCCGCAAATCGCATCGGAATTGTTCCCGTCCGCTATGGCGACGCTTCCGCTAAGAAGTTGCTGCCCGCGGAAGAGCGCTACTTGCATCAGTCGACCGGCAAGACATACGACTGGCGGCTCGAGAACGAATGGCGGCACCTGGGAGACATTGACCTGGATCAGTTGCCACGTGACGACGTTCGTATCTTTGTGCGCACCCAGGCCGAAGCAGAATCCGTTCGTCCTCGATGTCCCTGGATGGTGACGGCTGTGGGCTAGAGGGGCCTACGGGCGCGAGGA